>CAYYPF010000158.1:0-2985 GCA_964473475.1 Microcaldota archaeon
TCAATCCAGCAACAGACCTTAAGGTTAAGAACGCCGCAAGGCCAAGAGTCTGGTCTGATTCAGTTGATGAGGACGGGTTTGCATTAAATGATGGAAGAGTTTCTGATCAGGTCGGTTGGGATATTCCAAGTGCCAGGTTTTCTTCAGTCAGGCATTCTGATGAGTTTTTAGATATTAGTAAATTACCTAGTGAACTCCAAGCAATACTTACAAAAATGGGAATAAAACCTGAAGATTTAGGATATAGCGGCTCTGTCGGCCGCTACGTCTACTACAGCAGGCGTTACGTCTATGCTGGTAACGACTGGTCCGGTGCTTCGGGGGTGGCAATTGTTGGTCGCGAAGCGACCGCGCCGCAGCTTGAAGCACCAAAAGAAAAGCTGGTTGAAATCGTGAGCCCTGATCTAATACTAAGAATTCCAGATCTTTCAATGAGCCAATTAAGGACATTAATTAGCCTGATAAGAATCACTTTGTCATCTGATCTTTTGTCTGCTCCAACAACAGTAACAGGCCACATTCAAAAATTAATTGATCATTTATCAAGGGCAACGGAAGTTAAGCCCGAAGAATAGTTCTTTTAAGTGGCAAGACATTTATATCCCGAGCCAACTTAAAAAGTTCTAGTGAACTGCTGTTCACTATCTCTCCAGCATTTGCTGAAGATCCAGAGAACTATTCGTCCGAAAGAACGTAACAACGTTCTTGGGGCGTAGAGAATGACAACTCATTCTCTGGCGTCTCTAGCTCCCAAAATGCTAATGTATTTCAAGATGGCTCGATCTATGTTCAATCACCGCAGGTGTTGAACAGCTAGAAAACGTTGTTACGTTTTCTGGATTCAGAACCAACGGGATAACTATAGGGAATAACAATCCAGATTACTTAGTTGGTTCTGAATAGTCCCTGAAAAACATCTAGAATATCAACTTCTGTGCTGCAAGGAACGAAGAAAGCGGAATCAAATAAATTGTTTTCCCATTTCTTTTAAGAGTATCAAACGGCCCGCGATAAATCATATAGCCTGTTTTCAATTGTTTTTGTTGCATATAATGCACCAGATTATTTGCATCAGAAGAGGAAACACGATCTGAAGACTTTACTTCTATAGGATAGACCTTTCCCTCCCTTCTGACTATAAAATCAACCTCCCGTTTCTGCTCGTCCAGAAATGTTACTGGTTCATATTGGCTTAGCTTGTCAAACACTGCTGTTTCAATTAGTTTTCCTTGCGAGAATGAAGAGGTCGTATTAAAATAAATTGACGGAGAAGCAACATATCCTTTTTTCTTTTTCCTTATTTTTTTTGAATAATTTGCTTCAGTGAAAACGCGTTTCACTAGATGGCTTTGTTCAAGATAGGCGACATAATCAGCCACAGTAGGTTCACTTAATCCAATAAGATTTGAGATGCTTTTTTCGTGAATGAAATCCCCGGAATAATTTGAAAAATATTCATAGATTTCAAGCAGTTTTGAAACATGGGATATCTTAAATATGGATGGAATGTCCTCAAAGATCATTTTCTCTATCACCGAGTTTTTTATATAGCTTTTTACCATTTCTTTGTCTTCCATATCCCGCAGCTCTGGATAAGATCCCTTTTCCATGAAGGAATCCAGATACTCGGTAAAACGAGTTTTGCATTCTGGCTCTGAAAAATCCAATGCTTTAGTTGGCTCTATCCCATGCAATGCCAGATATTCATCAAAGCCAAGAGGAGGAAGCGTGTAATTGATCATGCGGCCTGCGAGGCTTTCCTTTCCTTTGCGTATGTGCAACGCAGCGGAACTGCTAATCAGGAATGTGGTATTCGATCGGTCATAATATTTTTTTATTATCCCGCCCCAATCGTCTATTTTTCCTATTTCATCAAGGCAAACGACTGCAGAATCATCCTTGCCAATGAAAAATTGCAGGATTTCCTCAAGCACCTCTGCATTTTGATGGGCTTTCTTATCAAACGCAAAATAGAAGACAGTTTTCCCATCTTTTTGCAGTTTGTTCAGCAACTGCTTAAGAAGGGTAGTTTTACCTACTCTCCTAAGCCCGTCAACTGCGATTATAAATCTCTCTTTCTTTTCGATGAATGCACTGATCGAATAGAATAGTTTTCTGGAGTACATCGGAGTCTTTTCTGCTCCGCCAGTATTCAGCGGGCTATATCCTAATATTTCTTCAAGAGTTATTCTTACCATGTAAAGTAGTAGGATGTAAGTATTTAATAAACTATGTTTTATTTAATCAAAGAATAAGTAAGATGCACTTTATTAACAAAGGAAAGGGAAATCAAGCCAGAAGAATAATCCTTTTCTTTTTTCTATCGCAAAGTCGGCAGAGTACTGTGCTCCTCGTGCATGAGTGAATCCAGAGAACTGCGGTTCTCTATCTTTTCAGCAACTTTGAGAACAAAGTTCTCAAATCCCCAAAAATAGTATACTGTTTTTGAGGAGCTGAAAATGCCGATACGACTTTGCGAGTATTTCTCGAATGGACTTGATACAGTGCACAAGCACATGGTCTTGAGCATCAGCGAGGGCGGCTCTTCGAAAAATCTGATTTTCCAAGCACTTTCTTGTAGAATTCCTCAGTTTTTTTCGCAGCAACATCCCAGGTAAATTTCTTGCAAGCCCTTTCCCTTGCATTTTTGCTGAATTTTTTAGCAATTTTTTCATTCTTAATTAAATAATTAATTTTTTCAGCAAATGCCTTAGAATTCTTTTGAGGAATAATTATCCCAGTTTTTCCATGCTCAACTATTTCTGGATTTCCTCCTGCATCAGTAGCAATTATGGGTAAGCCCATTGCCTGTGCTTCCATTAATGCAACAGCACAAGGCTCATACAAAGAACTAAGTACAAAGCAATAAGTAGTTCTATATAATTCAATTAATCTTTCCTCAGAAATAATTTCAGTTAGGAAATAAACTGGAGCATTATACCTTTTCACTACTCCCCGCAGTGAACTCTCCATTGGCCCTCTTCC
>CAYYPF010000159.1:0-2985 GCA_964473475.1 Microcaldota archaeon
GGAATAGTGCAAAGGCATTTTTAACGCTGATGGAAAGCAGGCTACAAAGGCTTGATGTTGATTCTGATTCATTTATTCGCACATTAGAGGTTATGGAAAGTAAATCCCCAGCAACAGCAAAGATTGCAAGAAAATATACCCAGGCATGGTTAGAACGTGCAGGATTTGAATACAAGATTGATACAAAACAAGTGCTATCTCTCCAAATAAGCGGCATAAAAAGAGAAATGGATGAAAAAGCAGAACATGGAAAAGAAATTTGGCAGGGTATGCGAGACACCACTGTCTCAAGTGGTTATTCTGTTGTAGAAAAGCAGCTGTTTGTCAGTACCCAGGAATTACCTTATTTTGTTGCAGTTGCACTTTCTGATGCGTATGATAAGATGAAGAGTAATGGAATTGCCACTAATCTTGCAATTAAAGTAATCATAAATACTCTTGTTACATTAAGAGCATTTAATTCCCCTGCATTGGAAGCAGCCTACTTAAATAACGTGGTCTTCCATTTGGCAGAAGTATGCAAGAATCAGCCAACCTTGTTTGAGCGTGCACTCACAAATGTACGTTCTCATGTGCCAACTAATCCAGAAGAAACCATTGCTCTAGGAACAGTTGGAAGAGTTTCATTGATGCATTTTTATCTTAGCTATTTTTCCAATATTCATAATATTCCAACTACTGCAAGTGCTGTTGTTGATAGGGATGAGTTAGCAGGAAGATATGTGCGTGAGGAATGGTCTAGAAACTATCGTTTGAAGGTTCCAGAAGAATACGATATGGATTTTTATAATCCAAATAGATTTGAGCAATTTTATCCAAGTCCATTTGGATCAGTATATACAAACCAGTTAAATGTAACTGTTGGCCAAGGTGGGGTAACTGCAGGTGGCTTTGGTTCTTTAGGAAATGCATCTATGCAAAATCCACTTATAAATGAATGGCCTCCAATGACTGGTGCAAGTGATCATCTTTCAAAAACAATGAGATACCTTGATGACAAACATCCTCATATTGCTCTGTATGCAGCAATTCCAGGTCCTATAATCCGTGCGTATGGAGATCAAAAACTTATGCGTCTTTTAGAAGGTGCTGCTCTTGTCCAAGAGGATGTAACCTATAAATGGTCTCCAATGACTGGTGTTGATCTTCATCTTGGTGCTGGTGGAATAAAAAAAGAGGACATGACTTTTGTAGGATATGGAGGAGTATTTACTCCTACTGGTGGAGTTGGATTCTCAGCAGGAGTAAGGAGCTGGGGAGACACAACTCAAACAATGTATCTTGGTGCAGCAGGCGGAATACCTATTGGTAATCTTAATATTCATACTACTGCCGGCGGTTATGAAGAAACAGAAATAGAGTCAGGTACTCTTACCCAATCTGAAAAAGCCCAGCTTTTGGATGGGATATGGGAATGGAGAAAAGAAGGGGAGAAAGGGAAAAGAGAATTAGCAGGAAATACTTATTTTGTTTTATATAACACGGAACGGACTACTGAAAACGACGCAGGAGAGCAAAAAGGAAAGGAAGCAGTTGGGAGATTCCGTGTTGTGCATGTGGTTCCTCAGGAAGAAAAGCCACCTGCAATATACGAAATAGACCTTAATAAAGATTCTTCAATTGGACTTTTGAATTTTATTGCTGCAAGAATGACAAAGGATTGGAAGCAATGGGGCCTTACAGTTGGAGCCACACTTACAGGGCCAGCAGTTTGGGATACACTTAACAAAGAGTTTAGATTTCCAGAAAGCGGTTACCAAGCACAACAGCCTCAACAATTGGAACAATTAAAAGAAAAAAGTTACATGGAAACTAGTGAATATGACACTCTTGCTGCAGAGTATAATGCAAAAGTGAGTAATTTAGGAAGTAATCTGGATATTGAAGATATAGATTCTGAGGCACTTGGAAAAGAAAATGAAAAACTTCAGAAAGACCTTGCATCTGCACGCGATTTAAAGAAGGCTGAAGATGCGAAAAAAGAACTAGAGAGAAGCATAAGTACAAATGAGGGTTTAATTGCACTTAAGGCAGAATTTGATAGCCAGAAATCTGCAGGAAGCGATGTATACTGGGAAGCAAATAAGGATGTGCTTATTGAAAATGAACGACTACGAATCCAAAAAGAATTATGGGGCGGAGGAGGAGTTATTGCTGTTGACCTTCCTGATAATTGGGCTCTTGCAACAATGGAAACCACTGTTCCTGGATGGGAAGGCCAAAGGGTCTTTTTTGAGGCATTGCCTCTTGCAGTTGCTAAAACATTCAAGGATGGAGAGGAATACAGATCACATATAAGCGGACTTACTATTGCAACAGGACTTGAAAAACAGTTTGAGGATTATTGGGTTCTTACTGGAAACTATGTCTACCGTTTTGTAAATACTGAAACAAAGCGAGCCTGGCAGCTTGGATTCTTGGGTGGTGGAGGAGAAACAGCACAAAGAGAACCCCAGGGTTTAGGTGCAGTTTCCTTAAAAGAAGAATGGGGAGAAAAAGTAAAAGAAGAATGGGAAGAAAAAGGAAGGTTTGGAATTTCTGTTGGTTATGCACAAGCATCTATGGTCTATAGGGAAGCCACACTTCAGGGATTAGAAGAAGGAGAAGAAATTCAGCAAAAACTAGAAAAGATGAGAAATATCTACATAAAGCTTTATGGAGGTCACAAAGGAGAGGAATGGCTTGTTGGAGGACTTGCAAATATGCTTGTTGATATAAATAAAGAAGATTCCAATGAGTTTTATTATAAGGCAACATTTCTTCTTAAACATTTAAATGAAAGTGGCGCGCTTAAGATTGATGGCGCTAGATTCCCTGGACTCTTTGCTGCAATCAATAATCCAGCAGTTCTATACTCTTTAATGGGAAGAAAAACCGGAGGAGCAACTGCAACAGGTGCACAAGTTCAGCAATTGGATAGCTATAGTGAGCAGATCGAGCAGCTTAAGAAAGATATTAACCAAATATGGGAGCATTATTATCTTG
>CAYYPF010000160.1:0-2971 GCA_964473475.1 Microcaldota archaeon
GTTTGAAAAACTTCAATGAACTTGTGGCAACAGCCACATGGTCTTGGAGGTCTTGTTCAATTACTAAGTATTATAGATATTACAGCACTGGTCTTGGAGTCTAGGAGTGTTACATCAGCCTATTAATTATTTCTTTTTATATCTAAAGTATCCAGAGACATAAACATTTTTATGTCTCTATCTATACACAACCAAGGGAGATAAACTTAAGAATTTGATATTCCAATTATCAATTGGTTGTGTATATGCAAGAGCGAGTTAAATTTTTTTTCTTTTTCTTTGCAGGCCTTATTCTAGGCCTTTCCTTTATTTTAGTTTTAGAATATTCAAATTCCTCAATTTTTTCTTCTAATTCTGTTCAATTAGTTTCTTCTCCAGAAAATGGACAAGAGCTTATTTCATTCATCCATTCTGCAAAGGAATCAGTTTATGTGGAAGTTTATATTCTAACTTCTGAAGAAGTGATTTCAGAATTAATTGAAGCCCATAACGAAGGTTTGGAAGTAAAAGTAATTTTAGAGAAAAGATATACTGGCTCAAATAGCCAAGAGGCATTCAATGAATTAACTAGCGCAGGAATAGATGTACGCTGGGCTTCTTATGATTACAAGCTCACTCATGCAAAAATGATAATTATAGATGAGAAAAAGGCATCTATAGGCTCTCATAACTTTTCTGATTCAGCAATTTATTCAAATCGTGAAATTTCAGTAATCTTAGAAGGAGATATTATAACACAACTATTGAAAATATTTGAAACTGATTGGATTAAGGCAACCTATTAAAATGTTTCCGCAAACAACAAATTCTATGGTCGATAATTTATTCGTAATAATTGTAACTATAATCGCAATTATATACTCAATTGTAGTCAGAAAACTCCAATACGTATATGGAAATAGAAAAGAAATGGAAGCATTTCAGGCTGAGAGCAAGAGAATCCAAGGGGAATATAACCAATCAGTAAAAGAAAAAAATGCTGGAAGAACTGAACGACTAATGGAAGAACAGAAACAACTTCTGGGAAAAATGGGAGGGCTAATGTTCGGCCAAATTAAAGTAATGCTGATTGTAATTGTAGTCTTTTTGGGAGTTCTTTGGTTTGTTAATTTTATAGATCCTCATACAAAAGATGATATTAAGCTCTCACTTTTAGATAATGGAATTGATTGCGATAAGATTGCAGGAGATAATGTTTTTTCAGGGTGTTACGAATTCAAAAATAGCAATTATGGTTACTGGACTGTAACTGCCAGTGCGTATGGTTCAAATGGAGAACTCATTGCCCAAAATGGCACTTATTTTGCATATAAGGAACCATCCAAGGTTCATGGTTTTTATGAGAAAAAGGGAAAACATATTGGAATAGAATTAGATAGTAAAACCTACTATCCTAGCCAAACTGCTACAATAACTGCAGAATTAAGTGAAATTCCAACAAAGGTAGAAGCAACATTAGACAGTGGTTCATTCTTTTATGCAGAACTTCCATTTACTATTCCCATATTCAATGTGAAGATAATAAACCGGACTTACTGGTGGTTTATATTAATGAGCGTAATCATGAGCTTAATAATTGTTCCGGTATATACAAAATTAGAGAAAAAGTTTAGAGGTGCTTCAAATGACAAAGAGAAAAGACAGATCAAAATCAACAAGGAGGAAAAGAACTAGTGTAAACTTATTGTACAAAAAATACAAAATTACGCGGGTTACCTGCCCAATGTGCGGCCATATAATCAAGAAATGCACAGGAATAAAAAAGGTTAAAATAAATAGGAAATTCGGCGGATATTTATGCAACTGCTGCACAAAAAGATTAATGGTTTGCGCAGTGAGAATCAAGAACAAGAAAATGTCCATTGATGATCTGAATTTTGATGAGCAGTGCTATCTAAAACCCATGCTCAAAAAATAGGGAATCTAGATGAGAATAGCTGTATGTGGCCTTACTGGTTCTGGTAAGAGTACACTTGGAGAGGAGCTTTCCAGGTCTCTTAATATTCCCCACATTAGTTATACCTTTAAGGATCTTGCAAAAGAAAAAGGAATTTCTTTAATGGAATTTCAAAAACTCGCAGAAAAAGACCTGTCCATAGATAAGGAATTTGATCTAATGGTTGCGAAGGAATGTAAAAGAAAAAAGGATTTCATTATTTCTACTTGGTTGGGCGGATGGTACGATCAATTATTCGGAATTAAATTTGACCTTAAGGTTTGGGTAAATATTCCAGATAAAATAAATGCCGAACGAGTAAGCAAAAGAGATGGAATTTCTCTAAAAGAAGCCTCTAGCCATATCCAAACTAGGAATGAGGAAAACCACATGAGATATAAATCCTTATATGGAATAAATATATACAATCAGAAAGGGTTTGATCTATTTTTGGATTCTGGAACAAACAATCCAAAGCAATTGGTCGAACTTGTAAAAAAATACTTAAAACTTAAGTAAGGTGATTTGATGGTATTTAAGAAAGGTACAAAATGCATTTATACTGCTGGAAGAAGAATGGGAACTGAGGTAGAAGTAGTTGATGTTGCTTCAAATAATAAAATAAAAGTTAAGGATGCAAAAGGAAAGGAAAGAAAAGTTTCTCCTAAACATCTCGAACCATCGGAATAATTTTTTTAGAGTTATTTGTATGGATTTCTCAAAAGGAATAATTATTTTAGATAAGCCTTGTGACCATATCTCTCACGAGATCACTACTTTAGTTAAGAAAATAACTGGTTCTAATAAATCCGGTCATGCAGGAACCTTGGATCCTAAAGTTTCAGGAGTTCTTCCAATTGCTTTAGGAAAAGATACAAAGATGCTCAGATTTATTGCTGGAGAGGATAAGACTTACATTGGAATAATTAAATTCAAAGAAGAAATTTCTGAGCAGAAGGTCCGTGAGCTATTCAAAAAATTCACTGGAGAAATTTCCCAAATTCCTCCAAAGAAAAGTGCAGTAAAAAAAGTAAG
>CAYYPF010000161.1:0-2873 GCA_964473475.1 Microcaldota archaeon
TTTGTACATCATCTTCAATTCGTATACCTGATACCAGCACAAATTGCAGGGGAAGAGATTTTCAACCTCCCTCTAATATTCAAATTAGAGGGGAGTAGGTGACCACTCAGGCGAGGGGATACTTCCCCTTGCCTAGGGTTTGAACTCTTGAAGGCACATAGCCGAATTTCAGGACTCAAAACTCGAGACCCAAGACCCTTAAGCCACTAGGCCCTCAACCTAGCGCGTTTGACCGCTCCGCCACCCCTGCACTCAATTCATACAAACTTCTGCTCGTGAGGCCGCGCTAATCTTATGTCTTATTAAGGACGCGCTTTGTTCGCTTCGCGAAGGCAGAGTACGATGTAAAAAATTCAGAAAAAATCTTCTGAATATTTAGTAGCTAATCATTGGTATGGATATTATTTTAAACCTCTCTCAATTGCCAGACTTAGCGGTCTTGAGTAATATCAAGGAGAGCGCTCTTAGTAGATACTAAGAATTATCTCTAAACATCTAAGAAGATAGTCTGTACTGAGTTGGTATTATACACCACAAATAGTCTCGAAAATTGCCCCATCCACTGAAACAGTGAGAACTAATTCTGATCCATCTACTTCGTAAAATACATTGTAAAATATTCCATTCAGTTTCACTGTATTTGTAAGTTCATCATAAGGAAATCCTTTTTCATCTAAGAATGATTTAACTAGAGATTTTGCTTCTTCTTCACTGGAAATTGTTGTGTCTTTTTTGTATAAATAATCAGTTTCAAGAATATTTGATTTGCACCAGCATTGGTCAACCATGCATTCAAACATTGCGCAATCTTCTAATCCATTACAGGTTTCAGGAATAGAATCCTTAGCAACAGTAACATCTTTGTAAGCATATAGATTATCCTGCCCTTGATCATCTCCACCTAAACATCCACAGAGTAGAACTAATCCAACAACTAGAAAAAGTATGGCTTTCATGTTCCTAGTTCTAAGGAAAAATTTATAAAATATTGGAATATGTTACCTAGGCTCTAACCTGCGCACGTCTCAATTTAATATTACATATTCTATGCTGTCTTGCCTTTGTTTGTAATGCACGGGCAAGGATATTTGCAACAAATCTTGTTCGTTCCTCAATTTCTTTTGCTCCATTTCCTTTTCTAGTATCAAAAACATCCCTTAAATATCCTGCTGCAGCTGTTTTTATTTCAGCACGGGAAATTATATCCTTAGGATCCAATCCAAGGGCAGTTGCAAGCGCATCTATATCATGAATCATATAAACTGGTTCAAACATTTTATTGTTTACATCAAGAACATGTGTAACATATGCGTTAGTGAGAATATCCATAATTTCTGCTTTCTTTCCTCCATTTATTAATTGAGTAACCTTACTTTTTTCACTTAATTTAGGAATAGTTACAGACTCTCCATTTGGATCATCCTCAGAACGCACCCTCATTGCACTTACGTATTGTTCAAGTTCAGGAATCTTACAAATAGATCTTAGATGGATTATTTGTGCACCTGTACCTGTGAAAAATACTGCTTCTGCTTTGGGTAATTCTTCTGGAGGAAGGGATTTGTAAACAATATTCTTTATTATTCCCTGAGACTGGAGTTTCTCTAGAGTTCTTAACATCCTTAATCTGGTTGTTCCTGCAAGAGGTCCATCTCCAACTGGAGGGGTGTAACAATCGTAAGTTCCATCATCATTCTTAAATATAACAAATAAGTTTTCAGCAGAGCCTTCAACTGCCTTTCCAGTTCTAGTGAGTGCAACTATTTCTCCAAATCCGAGTATTACTCCTACATTAATGTTCATTAGTGAATTAATATAGTGCGCTGCAATTTTCCTATCTGTGAAAAAATCCAGGCCTAATCTTTCAAATGGACCGATTACTGCATCTATTCCTTTTTTATATGCCTCATCTGCGAGATATTTCCCCCAAGGAAGAGTAGAAACACTCCATGCACAGGGTTTTATTTTCAGTTCTTTTGTTATTGGGTCTCGATATATTGTTGGAACTCCTAATCCTCCAGAACTATCTATCCAAAGATGCGGCCTAAAGTATCCGCTCTCACTCATTACAAGTCCTTCTGGGTAAACTCCGATTGGAACCAAACCATTTATGAAAGCAAGCGCCTTGATTACTGCATCTAATTCAAACACAGTATATTCCTTGACTCCACCTGGAGAAACTGCAGAAAGCCTCCAAGGCCAGGAAACTATCTGCCCATCACTTTTTGTAAACCATAATTCTGGTTCTTTATTATTATACATACTAAGTTTTACCTGTCTGAACATCTCCCTGTCTGACCTGCGGGGAACAGTAATTGAATCCTCGCTGGCTGCTTCAAGAAGAATTTGTGAAGTGGAAGCATCAATACCTGTAAATGAAAGGAGTAATCTTGCAATATTATGAGTAAGATTTAGAAAACCAGTTCCAAGTGGAGAATCGTATATTCTTACTCCCTCAAATGCAGCTCCAGCATAATGCTTGTCATGCGAAAGTACTGAGCTTAATGCATGTTCTGGAGCTATAAAACCGCCAGCAATGCTTAGAAAAGTTCCGCTTGCTTCCTTATCCATTGGAAATGTTCCCATTGGAAATCCTTCAATTATAATTGTTCGATTTTCAGGAAGACGCAATTTTGGACCTTCTTGTACTAAAAATTCCGGTTTTATAGGATGTTCAAAAATTTCGACATGTTCTCCCATATTTACAACCCGCGAGGTTATTCAAATTCACAACCCATAGCTTTGCCTTGAAGGGTTGTAAATCCAGTAATCTACGATCACTAGCTGTTCAGGACTTGAAATCCCGAACATAGATTGAGACTATTTTTTAGTTGTCTCAAGATATTTTCCCGTTAATTATAAATGTATGGAGG
>CAYYPF010000162.1:0-2851 GCA_964473475.1 Microcaldota archaeon
GCAAAAATGCAAGTGCAACAAAACCAAAACAGAGGAATCCTACGAAAAAGGTTTGTGTATTACTAATGCCAACTATTCCAAGAAGAATTCCTGAGAGAATTGCTCTTTTTAGAGTTGGAACTTTTATGAAAAGAAATAATGAAAACAAAAATAATGGGATAGGAATTAGTTCTGCAAAAACAGAATATTTGAATGTTGGAAAAAATGAAGTTGAAAACAGTAACGGAAGAACAACTAAAGCAAAATATTTATTGTTAGTTAACTTTTGTAGGAATAAATAAAGAATAATTCCTGAAGAGAGCATTATAAAATGTGAAAAATTAAGTAAACCAAACATTGGATCCATTCCAATAAGTTTAGAGAATAATGCAACAGAAAGATGATAGAACCATGGAACCCAGGGGAGTTCTCCTTTCATTTGTGAACTCTCAAGAAAAGAACCACCATCGAAAATATGATAAACACCGCCTAAACCATTGTAATAATCCCCCCCATAGAGCGGACTAGGAATTTGTTTAAACTGTCCAACATAAGTAACTGCAACATATAAAGAGACTAGGAGCAAAATTAAGAAAAGAAGGTCTGCCTTATCAAAAGAATATCTCAAAAAAGATTGTCTTTTTTCTTCAACCATTTAAATCAAATCGATAACTATTTGAATTATTTAACCTTTTCTTTTATCCACTTAAAGGTATGTGAAAGTCCCTCTTCCATTTCAACCTTTGCCTTCCAGCCTAAGGAATAGATTTTATCTGTACTTGGAACTCTTTTCCTTACATCATCCTTGAATGCTGGAAGGCTCTTAATCTGAAGTGGTTTATCCTTCGGACCGCACATCTTCCAGATCATTTCCAAAAGTTCCATTACAGTATATGCGTGTGGATTTGCAACATTATAATCATTATTATCGGTTCTAGAATCAAATGCAAGTGTTCCAATTGCATCTGCAAGGTCAGTTACATACGTATATGCTCTAATTTGCGAACCATCTCCTAAAATTTCTACTGGATATTGTTGATCATAATAGACTTTTTTAATTAGATCTGGAATTACATGGGCAATTCCAACTTCGTTTTCTGGAACTTCACCAGGTCCATAAGCATTGAACGGTCTAAAAATTGTATATTTTAGTCCATATTGTAAATTATAAGCAGTTGAATAATATTCCCCAATTAATTTTGAAACTCCGTAATGAGTAATTGGAGGGGGGGAGGTAAAAATATCTTCTTCTTTAGAAGGGAAAGAATTGGTTCTCTCAAAGACCATTGAGGAAGAGAGGTAAACCATTTTTTTGAATGATTTGGAATTAAGTGCTTCATCCAATAGGTTTGAATACATTAGAGTATTATCTCGAATAATTTCTGCCGGATATTTATGGAAATAGCCTATCCCTCCAATCTTTGCAGCAAAATGGAAACAATATTCTTGATCAGTAAGAAGTCCTTTTACTTGAGAAGCATCACATAAATCAACTTTCTTGAGTTCTACTTTATTCGGATCAATGTTTGCAAGATGGCCCTTGCTTAGGTTATCTGCAACAGTTACTTCGTGACCATCTTCAATAAGTTTTCTTACAACTTGACTTCCGATAAAACCTGCCCCTCCAGTTACCAATATTCTACTCATAGTATACCTCTATAATTTATATCTTAAAAACAACTGAATTTTTTCCGAATATATTCCATATATCAATAAATACACAATTTGGATTTACTAATTTGTTATAATGTTCTAAAGGTTTTTTATATTCTTTATGGGCTGTTGCAATTACTACAAAGTCAGCTCCTTTAAGCGTCTCTTCTAAGTTCTTTGGATCCAAATAAGTATCGTGGGTTACTACTTCACCCATTTCTCTCTTTAAAATCTTCTTAATTTTATGAGAAAGTGAAGCACGATCATCATCTATATCTGCCTTAAATGAAAGTCCAAGCACAACACATTTTGCACCTTTGATTGGTTTAATTTTCTTTGCCTGATTGATTAAATAGCCTGGGAGATTTTCATTTACTCTCCATGCAGCAGAGATTAGATCTGGGAAAGGAATATTACTTGTAAGAAAGAATCCGTCCTTAAACAAACACGGACCTGCTGCAAATCCTGGAATTCTTGGACCTCCGCGTGGATAATTTTTATTAGAAAGTTGAACAATTTCGTGAATGTTTGCGCCCCAATCTTCTGAGATTACAAGAAATTCATTTCCTATTGAGAAATTAATGTACCGATACATATTCGTGAATAATTTGAGTAACTCAACATTAATTGCTTTGCTCGAGTAGCACTCTTTCTTTATATGTTTGAATAATTCAAAAACTTTATCTCTGCTTTTTTCATCTAAGTAACCGACAATTTCAGGTAATTCTTGAAGTTCTTTCATTGCCTTTCCTTCTGCAATTCTTTCTGGGCAGAATGCAAGGTATAATGTTTCTCCAACTTTTAGTTTAGTATGCTTTTCTAGATAGTTCTTAACATATTCTGTGGTTCCTGGAGAAACTGTACTTCTAAGTATAATGGTTTGACCAGAATGAATATACAGAATTAAAGAACCCAAGGCACTTTCCAGTTGGGAGAAATCAGGATTTAGAAACTCATCAACTGGAGTACCTAATGTTAAAATGATATAATCAACTTCTGAGAGTTTGGAGAAATCAGTGGTTGGAATAAATGTTTTGCCTAGAGTCTCTGCAAGCACTTCCTCTGCACCCTCTTCTATGAATGGCATCTTTTTTGATTCAAGTATTGTGATTTTTTTCTTATCAATATCTATTCCGTAAGTAGTTATGCCTTTTGAAGCAAAGTAAAGTGCTAATGGTAAGCCTACTCTTCCTATACCAACTATGCTAATCTTCATATA
>CAYYPF010000163.1:0-2833 GCA_964473475.1 Microcaldota archaeon
GGTATTTTTCGGATGTTTGCAATCTGGACCAAAGGACTGCAAGGGAGACTTGGCCTGTTTACAGAAAGAAGCTGCTAACTGCAACCCTGCGACGCTTACGTATGTACAAAGTAGCGATTCAGCTGGATATGGAATCACTAGTACGACTTACTTTGAGATAAAGGGAAAGGTGGATGGTAAATGTACCCTTTATGCAAAGTTTGAGGATATTAGTGTAGAATATCCGCCAGAAGTTACTGCAGAGGAAAAAATGCAAGCAGAAGCAATATTCGGAATGTTTGAAGGCTTGGATGGAACATGCACGTTCCCAAGCAATGAAGCACTTACTGCTGTTTTAAATTCAATTTCAAATGAAGGAACAACAGTAGACTGGAGTGATGCAGAGTGTACTGGTAAACTATTCGAAATTGGCGGAGTAGCTTAGTTTTTCTTTCTTTTTTTTATTTCTTTTTATTTTTTCTATTCTGATTTTAACAAAAATAATTAAGAGAGAGTAAAATAAGAATCTAAGTTTATACCAGTCCAGACTTAGCGGTCGATTAGCAGCACAGAAGAAAGCGCTCTTAGTATATAACGAGTAGAACCTCTAATTACCTAAGAAGATGTAAAAACATTAGAATTATACCAGTCCAGACTTAGCGGTCGAATAGCAGCACAGAAGAAAGCGCTCTTAGTTGGTACTAAGAAAAACCTCTAAATGCCTTAGAAGATGGTATCCTAATTATGTACCCTCTCTCCAATCATGCAAGTATTTTTCCTGTTCATTGGATAATTTATCAAACTTAACTCCCATCGCATTCAATTGCAATTTAGCAATTGTATTATCTATTTCTTCAGGAAGAACATGAACTCCTGGTTTTAGTTTTCCTTTATTCTTAACTAGGTATTCAAGTGCAAGAGACTGACCAGCAAAGGAAGTTGCCATAACTTCAGAGGGATGGCCTTCAGCTGCTCCTAAATTAACTAATCTGCCTTCTGCGCATAAATAAATGTGCTTTCCGAACAGGTCATACCTATCTAAAAATGGGCGAATATTGGTTTTCTTTCCATTTTCATTCAATCCTTTTACATCAATTTCTATATCAAAGTGGCCTGCATTTGCAAGAATTGCTCCAGGTTTCATTAGTTTAATATTCTCTAGAGACATTACATGCTTGTCTCCAGTTACTGAAAGGAAAACATCCCCAACTTTTGAGGCTTCGTGCATTGGAAGAACTGTGAATCCATCCAAAACTGCCTGCAATGCCCTAACAGGATCTACTTCAGTTACAATTACATTTGCACCAAGGCCTTTTGCGCGGATTGCAACTCCTTTTCCACAGTCTCCGTATCCAATTACTACGAATTGCTTGCCAGCAAGAAGAATATTTGTTGCACGAATTATGCCATCAATTGCAGACTGGCCAGTTCCGTAATAATTATCCAGGAGATGTTTGGTCTTATTATCATTCACTGCAATTACAGGATATTTTAGTACACCTTGCTCAGCCATTGATCTTAATCTAATTACACCTGTGGTTGTTTCCTCTGTTCCACCAACTAAATCGTTAATTAGTTCCGGATGCTTAAGATGAATTTCAGTTACAAGGTCTCCTCCATCATCTACTGTAAGGTTGGGTTTGAATGCGATTACATTATTTATGTATTTGTAATAATCTTCGTGGGATTCTCCTTTGTATCCATAAGTCTCTACTCCTTCTTTTGCAAGTGCTGCAGCAACATCATCCTGCGTGGAGAGCGGATTGCAGGAACAAATTGCAACTTCTGCTCCTCCAGCAATTAGGGTTTTTACAAGAACTGCGGTTTCTTTTGTAACATGGAGTGCTAGACCGATTCTTAATCCATTAAAGGGTTTTTCCTTTGCAAACCTTTCCTTGATTATTAGCAGGGCACCCATATGCTCCTCTGCAAATGCAATGTTCTTTTGTCCTTGTTCTGCAAGAGAAATATCCTTAACTTCATAGTTGCTTACACTCATCTAATACACCCCGGTATACTGTATATGATATATAATACATATTGAATATTATCATATTATTTCTTTTACTTTTTTCTGGATTTTTTAGGCTGTTCTTTTTTCTCTTCTTTTTTCTCTTCTTTTTTCTCTTCTTTTTTATCCTCCTTTACAAATTCCTTGTACTCTTCAGAACTTATAGTTGGGGGTAATTCTTCTTCTGGAGAAGGTGGCTGGAAAGGAGATTTTGGAAATCCTACTGAGGAGAAAAATCCAGTGAATCTCTTTTTTTCCTTTTCTATTTTCCATACTGCAAATGTAATAAAGAAAAAACTTACTCCGAATATTATCAAAAAAATAAATAATGCCCCTTTTAAAAAGTATAACGCTGGTTGTAGGGTATGCTGTGGGTACATATATGCAAGCCCAGCTGCAATAGCCAAGAATATAAGTCCAAATAAAATGTAGCCTAATTTTCCCATTAATTCACCAATGAATAGAGAAATAAATAGAATAATTTAAAAAACCAGCAATGATTCAGAAATATACCCATACATTTATAAATACTACTTTATCTAGATATATCGTAATTTGGATATATATAAGATATGCGGTGCATGAAAATGAAGGAAAATAAGGAAGAACTTGAAAAACATGTTCAAATGCACATGAAAATGAATTTCACTGCATTTATAGTTTGGCTTTTGAGCAAGAAAAGCATGCATGGATATGCGATTATAAAAAAATTAGAGGAAGAGCATCCGAATATATGTGCAGCAAATAGATTATACCCTCTGCTTAATGAATTAGAAAGAGAAGGGTATATTTCTAAAAAACATGAACGAGAAGGAAAAAGAGAAAAGCTCGTATACACTACTA
>CAYYPF010000164.1:0-2815 GCA_964473475.1 Microcaldota archaeon
ATTGAAGAAAAAATAATTTATGCAAATGCTACCCTGTAAGATCTGGTTGGTGTTTTACTTTTAACTGCAACTCTTAATGGAGCATCCAAATTTCCCAGGATTCTTTTTGCGTTCAATCTTATAGACCAATCCGAACTATCTTTTAATCGATCAAGAACAGAACGAAATCTTTCTTGTTCTTTTCTTTGCATAACAGATACACAGGAAAGAGCTGAATATTCCATATCGAGATCTCTTTTTTCAGATTTCTTGAATACCAGTGAAACTAGACGTAGTAATGTTCCTCTTTGAATATTTGTGAATATATGAGTTGGATTTGCTGAAAGTGCATCTGCTACATCCTTTAGAGAATACTGCCCAACTGCTCCGCAAGTAAGTATATCCTTACTTAAAACTACCCAACTTCGCGAATCTTCTACTGGCTGAAAGTTTTTTGAATCCATATTCAAAACCACTCAAGTAAATACTCTTTAGCGTCTATTCTATGCCTAAACAGTTTTGAATAGACTGAGCCGAATATTTATTTGGCTCTGGATAAGTATTTACCGGAGTACAGAAAGGGTAGCAAAGGATTTATAAACCTATTTTTTATCTTTCTGTAACAACTTAAGAACTAATTCGAGAACTCTTGGGTATTTTGTAAATCCAGAACCTTCATTTATGTGCCCAGCTCCATGCTCAATTAGAAATTCTCCATCTAAATTTTTTGCAATTCTTTTTCCTTCCTCTAATTCAATAAATGGATCATTATCTGAGTTAATTACAATAAATTTACTGGATTTGGATTTTATTTTTTTCCAATTAAATTCCTGTTCTACAAAATTCCTAACCTCTGGAACTCCTAAATCCTTTGCAAATGCAGCAACTAGGATTGCTCCTTTGATTTTTTCTTTTTGAGTAAAGGATTCGAGCAATCTAAGAATAAATGGACAGCCTAAACTATGGCCAACTAAAATCCATTCCTCTTTTTCTTCAAATTTTTTTATTTGGTTCCTAATTTCACTTAACCATTCTTCCAGAATTGGAGTATTTGTATTTGGGAGATCTGGAGCAATTACTTCTATTCCTTGGGCGCGCAATTGATCTGCAAGCCAGCCTCTCCAGCAGTTCCTGCTTCCTCCGCCCCAACAATGCACAAGAAAAACTTTCATCAAATCACTAGAAATCTAGAGTAGTTTTAATTTTCCAAGAACCTTATCCAATTCTTCTTCTTCCCAAGGTCCAGCTCCAAAACAAGTAACTGAACCTGCTTCAACTTGTGTGTGTCCAGCATCCCGAATTAATTCACAGGGAATTCCTTCAGATTTGCATTTCTTAAAATATTCCATAAGTTCAGATTCTGAAGAAACCTTTAGAACTATTTTCTTCATCCCTTCCGAGACCCATTCTTTTGCAAGTGAAGGATCATCCCTAGCTACAAGTAAATAAGTGGCTAGAGAAGCGTGACTTGATTGAGCACATAATTTTCCCCGACCCATATTCAAATCCGAACGGATAACTATTGATTGTTTGTACATATCACTCATCTTCAGTTTCTCTCTCCCTAAACCTTTTTTTATCTTTCTTTATTTGCGAGCGAAGGGCATAAGCGCCATATGGCGTACGCTTGAACTTCGCATCTGCAATACTTTTTACCTTGTGGAAAATAATTTTATTTCCGTAAAGGGAAATAATTTTTGATATTCTCTTGGCTCTTGGATTTGCCTTCATTTCGTTTTTTGTTATGCGGTTTTTTAGATCAATGGTTCTACTAATTTCAGTATTGACAACATGAATTTCTCCTATTGGCTGCCACTTTATTGCCCAATGCTCCTCAGCAGTTCTACAGCTATAATAAAAATTATCGGTGCTTAAGAACATTCTGATCGCCTTTGTAAGAACCAATTCTGGGGACTCCATAGTAGATGCTTTTCTCTCTTCATGAGTAGGCACATAATATATTTCTTTAAACGGAGTAGGAAAAAGTGTGAGCATTACAAGCATACTTCTTAGTTTTTTTATTTTAAACTCTTTTAAGAGATCTGTTCTTGCGATCACTTGTCTAACTAACATCCCTTAGCACCCTTTCAAAATCTGCAAAACATTCCTTATCAATGATCATTGCCTTTAACTCTTCGAGATCTTCCGGATTTCCATATTTTTTCAATATCTCATTAATCTCTTGGCATCCAGTATTGTGTTTGCGTAGAATGGCAAAGATATCGAAAATATCGCGGGCTTTCTTCCTATTAAAATATGCATCTTTTTTCATCTCAAACAGGTCGTTGAGCGTAGCAATTTTTATCACAGAACTTCCAACCTTTCGCTCCTCAGGCACCATTAGTTTTCTATCAGGCATAAAAATTTCAACTTTTACAGAGGCATTTTCAAACTGTAGTACAAACTGATTTGTAAATGCAGTTCTTAGTGTCCTATATCCTGCATTAGATAGTGCTCCTTTGAACCGTTCTTTTGCTTTTTCCTCTTTTTCTACCAAAGGAACAAAGTCTAAATCAACGCTTACTCTATGATTAAGATAAAATACTGCAAGTGCAGTTCCGCCTATAAGCATAAGTCGTCCTTCTGTACATTTTGCAATGTTTTCTAGTGAGTTAAGGATGTTCGTATACTTCCTATGTGCAGCAGTTTCCATGATAGAATATCTCTGCAAAGTCTTTAAAGCCTTTGTTTTATCTGAATTAATAATTATATTAACTCTAGTAGAACTAACTATCTCTGACAATTTTTATCAGTTTGCACTAGGTTAAAATTTATTTAACCTAGCATGAACTGGTTATCTCTGATTAAGATATTTGCTTTAAATTGAATAGTTGTT
>CAYYPF010000165.1:0-2767 GCA_964473475.1 Microcaldota archaeon
TCTCCATCTTCCATCTGCTTTTTTAGTTCAGTTGTTAATTCTTTCATCTTTTCTTCAAATGGGATGCCGTCATCTTCTTCCTCTTCAATTCCAACATAACGGCCCGGTGTTAATATATGGTCTTGCTTTCTTATTTCATCAAGTTTTACTGATTTACAGAAACCTGCAACATCTTCATACTTTCCCCCTTCTCCTCTCCAAGCATGATATGTGTCTGCAATTTTCTTAATATTTTCATCACTTAATTCTCTGTGCCTTCTATCAATCATTACTCCGAGTTTACGGGCATCAATAAACAAAACCTCTCCTCTTCTGTCTCTAAACTTATTATTCTCTTTATCACGGGCTAAAAACCAAAGGCATGCAGGAATCATTGTATTATAGAATAATTGAGATGGTAATGCAATCATGCAATCAACTAAATCTCCTTCAACCATGTTTTTCCTTATCTCTCCTTCATTTGAAGTATTAGAACTCATTGAACCGTTCGCCAAAACAAAACCTGCAATTCCATGAGGTGCTAAATGATGTATCATATGCTGAGCCCAAGCAAAATTAGCATTTCCTGTTGGTGGAACACCATATTTCCATCTCACATCATCCCTAAGCAATTCACCGCTCCAATCACTAACATTAAAAGGAGGATTTGCAAGTATAAAATCAGCTTTTAAATCCTTATGTAAATCATCATGGAAGGAATCACCTAATTGGATATTTTCTTCAATTCCGCGTATAGCAAGATTCATTTTACAAAGCTTCCATGTGGTAGGGTTTGACTCCTGTCCATATATAGAAATATTATTAATCAAGCCTTTATGGGCTTTTATGAACTTCTCGCTCTGAACAAACATTCCCCCAGAACCACAACAAGGGTCATAAATTCTGCCTTTATATGGTTCAAGCATTTCAACAAGTAATTTTACAATGCTTTTTGGAGTATAAAATTGTCCACCCTTTTTTCCTTCTGCATCAGCAAATTGACCTAAAAAATATTCATAAACTCCACCAAGAATGTCCTTTGATTTGCTTTCATAGTCTCCTAAAGAAATTGTTCCAATTAAATCAATTAATTCTCCCAACCTTCTTTTATTCAAAGTTTCACGAGCATAGTTTTTTGGAAGAATTCCTTTAAGTGATGGATTATCTTTTTCAATAAGTTCCATTGCATTATCAATTAAAATCCCTATCCTTGGCTGTTTTGCGTTTTTTTGTAAATAATCCCACCTTGCTTCTTTTGAAACCCAGAAGATATTGTCTGCTTTGTATTCATCAGGGTCTTCTGGATCAGAACCTTCATGAAGCTGCTCTTGTAAGGTTTCATGTTTTTCCTCAAAAGCATCAGATATATATTTTAGAAATATTAACCCAAGAACAACATGTTTATACTCTGCAGCATCCATATTGTTCCGCATTTTATCTGCTGCTTTCCAAAGTTTTTCTTCAAAACCTAAATTTGCACCATTTGAGTTTGCCATTTTGTTCTCTACACCCCTTATATTAAATATTAACTTGTTTATATTTAAATCTTGCTAATAATACAAAATTTTTTATATTAAAAGATTAATGATGAATATATGGCAAGACTTACTATAAGCCAGCGGATAAAGAATGCATTAAGAAGAAGTGAAAATACACTTAATTTATCATTTAAAATTAAAGACATTCATTCGATGACTGAGAAATTCAAAATTAAAGAAGAAACTGATGGTGTTGATAAATTAACTGGTTATATATTAAAAGAAATATTGCACTAATCTTAAGAAAGCAGGTAGCTGAGAATGGAAATGGAAATAAAAAGAAGATGTGCTGTATGTAATAAAGAACTTGGTGAATTTGAAGGACATCCCGAATCAGTTGAAATACCTGCAACACGCAGCTTTCATATTCCATCGGGTGGTGTTTTGTTATACTGTGATAAGTGCTACAAAGAACGCTTGGAGGGTTACGAAGAATTAAGTGAGACAATTGAACATAAAGAAGAAGAGGATAAAAATAAATTATATGAGAAGGTTTTATCCAAAATCAAAATTGCATTAGAGAAAGATGCTAAAGAGATTATTATACTTAAAAAGGAAAGGGGTTATAGAATCAAATATAAGTATAAATAAGTTAATTTAAGTAAATTTTAAAAAATATTTAAATGTGATTTGTTTTTTGTTTTATGTCATTTTTATTTTTTACTAAAAAAACTCTGTAACCTACAAACTTTTTCATAAACTCCTTTATTATTTTTTTTGAATTTTTATCTTTTACTGATTCATTATAGAAAGCAACACCAAAAATCAAATCAGGTTTTTTGTTTATTTTTTTGTTAATTATTTTCCTAATAAACTTTAACCAATCATTCTTTTTTATCCTTCGTATCAGCAAATCATAGACATGTAATTGACCAAAAGCATGACCAATATGACGAAAACGACTACCCTTTTTGCATTCGATGATATATAATTTATTTCCTTTTTTTGTAGATGTAATAATATCTGGTTGACAACTTTTCGAACCTCCACGTGGTAAAGGTAATCTCTTTTGTTTTCCTAGAACTTCTAATCTTTTATGTTTCTTAAAGTAATATCTCAAGGAACTTTCAACATCCCTTTCATAGATTCTTTTTGGCACTTTAAATCTTAATTTAATCCTATATATAAAATTTGTGATTAAGTAAATAAAACTTATAGTTTTTGGAATGATGGTATGTAGGATAATAAGCACTGTGTGGTATATGAGTATTAGGTATTGGTTCATTAGAATTAAATTATACTTCAGAACC
>CAYYPF010000166.1:0-2767 GCA_964473475.1 Microcaldota archaeon
TTCACATTACCCAATTTTATTCCTAAAATTGTCTTTACTCCTTTATTGTTTGCAAGATCAACCAATCTCTGAGTAACGATTCCATCAAACACTATTGCTTTTACATCATTTCTTTCTTCAAGACTCTTAATTACATCCCTTACTTTTATCTCACTTATGATGCTATAATTCTCATCATACAGTCTTGCTTTCAAAGTATTGTTCAAGTCGTTAAGCTCACTTTCAAGATTCTTTCTCTCAACCTTTTTAACTACTACTGGTTCAGGTTTCTTAAAAGGCTCCGGAGCTCTTCTGTCTTGAACAGTTACATTTATTTTTGGAGATTCATAAGGTGCAGAAGATTTTACATCATTCTTGACTACATCCACCTTCTTTCCATTTGTTTGTTCATAAGGAATTTTATTCCTTAAACATTTGATCAGTTCTTTTCTTGAAAGTTCTTCAACTTCTGTTCCTCTCGGAGCTCTGCATATAAAATCAATCTCTGCACCGGCAGTGGTCAATTCATTCAGAATAATCTCTCCGCCCCTATCCCCATCCAAGAATATCGTAGTCTCTTTTTTCTTGGTTAATTCCAAAATTGTTTTTGGAACTCTTGCACCTTGAACTGCAATTGCGTGCGTAATATCATTTTTCAATAGATTGATTACATCTGCTCTTCCCTCAACAATAATAATCTCATTGGATTTATCGATGTTTGGTCCTGCAGGGAGTTTATCTGCTCCATACGTCGTAATCTCTGCAATTTTAACCTCGTCTCTTACACTTTCAGAGATTTCCTTGCTTTCCGGAATTTCAGTATTCAATAAATTTTTCAATAAATATTTAGCTCTTTCAACAACTGTTTTTCTTTTCATATTCCTTGTATCTTCCACTCTTTCAATGTGGATTTTTGCTTCACAAGGACCTACTCTATCCACTGTTTCTAAAGCTGCAGCAATAATGCATGTTTCAACCATGTCCAGGCTGCTTGGAATTTTTATTATTGCATTGGTAACTCCGCTTTTACCTGGAGTTGTATCCACTTCTATTCTTCCAATTCTTCCATTTTTCTGGAGTTCTCTTAGATCTAATTCGTCTCCCAATAGACCTTCTGTCTGTCCAAATATCGCACCTACTATATCTGGTTTTTCAACCAATCCTTTAATTTCAACATTCGAATAAATCAAATATTTTACTGTATCTATATATGTTTTTCCCATATTATTTCACCTCATTTTTTTAAACTCTTCATATTTTTTATTAAATTCCTCGAAATATTTTACTCTTAATATTCTTCTTATTTTTTTTCTTATCTCCAGGTTTGGTTTTTTTCCATTTGCCCAGAGCTCTTCCATAAGCATAGCTGCCAGCTGATCCACCTTTCTGTCGAAATCTGTTAGGATTATTACTTTTCCTCCTTTGATTTCTTCACAAACTTTCCGGAATTTTCCTGCAGCAGGTATAGATTGTATTCCAACTTTTTCCAAAGAAGCTTTATCCTTTTTTCCCTCAACAATCACCGAATTATTCTTCATTTCATTGATTGCCAAATCAAGCTCCTTAATCATCTGCTCTTTCTTTAAGGGCCTGTAGGATCTGCTCTTCTTCACCTTCAATATATACCACCTTTCTCTTGCTTTTCATACCCTTTACAATACGTGCATTGAACCCTAATTTTGCAAATTCCTTAATTATCTCAAGGTTTGCCTTTCCTTTTTCTGGTTCTGCTTTAACTCGTATTGTAATATACTCTCCACCAAAATTGATGGAAAAGTTCTTTGAATCTGGAATCACTTTGACATGGAGTTCCATACCTATCACATATTAGAATCAGACAAAACTAGAGACATGTGTGCTGTGCACTGTTGACACGCAATTCATAGCTACGCTCCTCGGGCCATCCATGCACAGCGTGAGCATGATTACTTTAAATTGGCTTTTTCCTCAATAAGGTCAATCACTGCTGGAAATATTGACATTATATCTCCTTCAGTTATTATTCCTATGACTTCTTTTTTGTCATTTATCACAGGAAGCCTCTTTATCTTGTGGCTTTTTAGTACCTTAGCCGCATCTTCTATTGATACATTGGGCTTGATAACCATTATTGGGGATGTCATAACCTCTCCTGCGCTTATATTTGCAGGCTCTTTGTTCCTTATAACCACTTTTCTGATAATATCTCTTTCGGTAATTATCCCTTCTGCTTTCTTATCTTTTGTGACTACAATAGAACCTATATCATGTTCTTTCATTAATTTTGCGACTGTAATCACATTTTCTTTTTCATTTACAGTGATTACATTCCGCTTCATTATGTCTCCTACTTTCAAGTCTGATCCCATGATGGATTTCGTGCACAATAGTCCTTTTAAATCCTTTCTAATCCCCTTTTTTTGCTTCCATTTATAAATATTTATATACACATTTTACCTTGATAAGATGTTAGACCCTAATAAAACCCTAAGAATAGCAGGGAAAACAGTAAGAAAAATGAATCCTTCCTGGTTCAGCAGCTTAGAAGAAAATATAAACTTAGGTTTAGTTTCTGAAGATCCCGAAGAAATTAAACGTGCTTTAAATCACTTGTTAGAAGCCAGTAAAGATCCTAATAGGGTTTTTCTAGTATCTCCGTTTTGTTGAAACTATTGGAAAACTTGCATTAGAACATCATAATACTACTTATTTGATTACAGCAATAACTTCTGATTGTCTCCCTTATATACCCTTTTATTTTCAAACAGAGATAAATATTGTGCAACTCTTGATGATTATAAAAAAATGA
>CAYYPF010000167.1:0-2744 GCA_964473475.1 Microcaldota archaeon
TCGGTTTCCGTCAGGAATAATTGCAATATGATTTAATCCGTAATCTTTTGCTATACTACCCACCAAGAATATATCTAAGCGAAGTATTTTATTGGTTATTGAAGATTAGTTTCTAGTGATAATATGAAACATACAATTTCTACTTTAGGAAGTCATTCTGCTCTTGATGTATCTGAAGGGGCTAAGAAAGAGGGATTCGATACTTTGGTAGTCTGCCAAAGAGGAAGAGAGTATACTTATCTAGGTCCTTATAAGACTAGGAAAAGAGGAAAAAGAGAAATAGGAGTAGTTGATGAAGTAATGCTCCTGGGAAAATTCTCTGAGATTACTTCTAAACAATCCATAGAACATCTTAAGAAGAAAAATGCAATATTTGTTCCTAATAGATCATTCTCAGTATATGTAGGATATGATGGAATTGAAAATAATTTTCCAATTCCTATATTTGGAAACAGGAGATTATTAAGGGCTGAAGAAAGAGATCAGCCAAATAACCAGTATGATCTTTTAAGAAAAGCAGGGGTGAATTATCCTAAACAAATTAGTGATCCTAAAAAAATTGAAAGATTAGTTGTTGTAAAAGTAAGTGAAGCAAAAAGAAAATATGAACGATCATTTTTCTTAGCAAGTTCTTATGAAGAATATAAAAATAAAAGTGAAAAGATGCTTAAAAATGGTGAAATTACTGAGGAGGAATTAAAGAAAGCAAAAATTGAAGAATTTATTATTGGTTCTCATTTTAATTTTAATTTCTTTATGTCTCCTTTACATGGTGAACTGGAATTATTAGGAATTGATATGAGAAAACAGACTACAATTGATGGATATTTGAGAATGCCTGCTGATGTTCAATTAGAGGCATTAAAATCTTCCCAGCCAAAAACAATTGAAGTAGGACATATTGCTTGTACCTTAAGGGAATCATTAATTCAAGGAGTTTATCAACAGGCAGAGAGATTTGTAAGAACTGTTGAGAAAGAGTATAAACCAGGAATAATTGGTCCGTTTGCATTACAAGGTGCGATTGAAGAAGTAAATGGAAAAGAACAGTTTACTACGTTTGATGTTTCATTCAGGATGCCTGGATCACCCGGAACAAGGTTTACTCCATATTCTGAATATTTATTTAGAGAAAGTATTTCATTTGGAAGAAGAATAGCTATGGAAGTAAAGGATGCAGAAAAATCAAAGAAGATTGATGAGATTACTACTTAGCTCCCAAGTTTTTCTGCTGTACTTGTAATCAATTCTGCTGATCCAACTACTGCTGCTATAATGATTCCTCCGACAAACAAATTAATAGCCCAACTAATCCATTTTCCTCTGGTATCTGCAGGTTGAGTTTGTGCCATTGCATAAATGATACCACTCAACATAACCATTATTAGAGAAAGTGCGGGACCGATGTTTTTTAGGACCATTGCTATCGAGGTAAGCAAAGTTTCTATATAAGCCATAGGATCATCTTATATGGGAAAATTTAAAAATTACTCATTCTTGCTCAATTTCTTTACAAAGTCTACTAATCTGCAACAATAACCATATTCATTATCATACCAGATTCCTAATTTTACTAAATTACCTATTACTTTAGTTAAACCTGCATCAACTATAGAAGAATGAGTTTCTTTTATTATATCACTGGAAACCAATGGTTCTTCTGTATAACCCATAATTCCTTTTAATTCATTTTTAGAAGCTTCTTTTAATAATTTATTTACTTCTTCTATTGAAGTATCTTTTTTCATTAGTAAAACCACATCATTAATTGAACCATCTGCAACAGGAACTCTTAATGAACTTCCATCTAATTTTCCTTCTAAATCCGGAATAACCAATCCAATTGCTTTTGCTGCTCCTGTACTTGTAGGAATAATATTTATTGCAGCTGCTCTTGCTCTTCTCAAATCTTTATGGCTTCCATCTAATATTTTCTGATCGTTTGTATATGCATGCACAGTTGTCATAAATCCTTTTTCTATTCCAATTGCATTATTCAATACTTTTAGAACTGGAGCTAACCCATTAGTCGTACAAGAAGCTAAAGAAACAATTTTCATTTCTGGTTTATATTCGTGGTCATTTACTCCGGGAACAAAAGTTCCGTCGCATTCTTTTCCAGGAGCAGAAATTAATACTTTTTTTGCACCTGCGGTTAGATGTTTTTGTGCATCATCTTTTCCTCTGAATTTCCCTGAACTTTCAAGAACAAGATCAATCTCAAGAGCCCCCCAGGGAAGTTTTAATGGATCTGTTTCATTTATCCATTTTATTTTATAATTATTTATTACTAAATTATCGTCTTCAACTTCTACTTTTCCGTCAAATCTTCCATAAACAGAATCATATTTGAATAAATGTTTGTGAGTCTCTATTGGACTTCTGGTGTTTATTGCAACTACATCAAACTCTTTTCCAAGAGCTTTAAGATCTATTGCTGCTTTTAAGAACATCTTCCCTATTCGTCCAAAACCACTGATTGCTATTTTCATATTATTTCACCTCAATTTCCTGAAAATAGCGAGATTTGAATGATCCGCATTCAAACAGATTGCTATCTTCATAGTAAAAACCTCTATAATAAGTCTGTAAATAGATATTGTTAACTAAGAAATTTAAAGGTATCCTAAGGCAATATAGACATACACTAAAATTCACTAATATAAACATTTAAAAACAGTCTTTTTCCTAATTAGTATATAGGGAATGGTGTAGACATATTCAAGGATTATTATGGAGAAAGA
>CAYYPF010000168.1:0-2714 GCA_964473475.1 Microcaldota archaeon
TCAGAAAGTAAAGACGGAAGCTTGGTTCTTTCATTAAAAAGAACTGAAGAAGTCCGTATCTGGTTCGACTTAGAGAAATCATCACGAAATGGAGACATTCTTGACGCAACCGTCGTAGAAGTCAACACGGGTGGTGTTATTTGCGAACTTTACGAAGGAGTTCGTGGTTTTATTCCAACGTCACAGTTGGATCCAGCCAGAATCTTCGAAAGCGGTAAAAAGATGTACGGTAAAGATGTTACCTCGGTCGTTCAACAACGATTGACGCAGCTTCTTGGCGAGAAAATCAAGGTCAAAATAATTGAACTTGATCGTGAACGTAGCCGAATCATTCTTTCCGAAAAGCAAGTAACGTTCGGGTCAGACATGGCTGCAAAAGAGAAGCTTCTCAAGAAAATCAAAGAAGGAGACATTTTGGACGGTAAAGTTACCGCTATTACTCCTTACGGTATTTTCGTGAATACTTCAGGCTTAGAGGGCTTGGTTCACTTGTCCGAACTTTCATGGGATAAAGTTACCGATGTCGGTCGACTTTACAACGTGGGAGACGACGTCAAGGTAATGGTTCTCGAGATCAAAGAAGGTGGCCGCAGAATCGCGTATAGCGTCAAGCGACTAATCGATGATCCTTGGAAGGGTCGAATCAAGAAGTACAAGATCGGTGAAGTGGTCGACGGTGTCGTCGAAGGTGTTGTGGAATATGGAGCATTTGTTCGTATCGATGATGGTATTAACGGATTGATTCACATTTCCGAGCTCTCGGACAAGCTTGTGCGCAACCCATCTGATATTGTCTCTCCAGGCCAAGAAGTTAAAGTTTCGATTCTCTCGATTTCCGAGACGGAAAGACACTTAAGCTTAAGCTTGAAGCGAGTCAAGTCAAACAAAACGGCAAAAAGCTAGCAGAAAATGGTAGCGAAAATTAAGGCGGAGAAGCGAGAGGAAACTCCCGCTTTTTCGTTAGATAAGAGGAATTTTCTATAGTTTACATAGAACAGTAATGAATTGGTTCTTGTTGGCACTGTAATAAAATATCGAAGTACTCGCAAACGTGGTATAATTCATGGATATTAATCTGAGATATTGCTTGATGCAGGTTCTACTTAATATCGCCCCCTTATACCTCCTTGCTCTGCTTGCCTATCTGCTTAAAGCAAGAAAGGTTTTGCCGGCTGAAACTGCAAATGTACTTATTCCTATTTTGTTTAAGGTTTGTGGACCAGCGCTTGCATTTGTTGCAATTTCTGGACAAATCTTCAACGCGACCTCGCTGGTGCTCATTGCGTTAGGTGCAGGTGCTGTACTTATATTCGTTGGAGTTTTTAGTATCTTTAGTCGGCGGTTAATTGCAGAGGAGAGCACACAAAAGGTCCTAATGTTGGGGGGAATATCGTTTGCCGGTGGGACAATTGCCTATCCGTTAATCCAGCTTTCCTTCAATTCAGCGGTCTTTGCCCAAGCGGTAATAATAGATTTGACCTTGTTGGTCGTTTTTATGGCACTTGCTCCAGTGTTGGTCTCAAAAGAAAATGGCACGAAACGATTACAAGAAACACTACTTAAGGACCCAATATTTTGGGCAGTCTACTTGGGGATACTTGTTAGCATATTTCACCTAGCAGTTCCAGAGTGGATAATGAAAGTTGCCAGTTTTGCTAGTGGGAGCTTTTCTTTTGTTTCAGCTGTTTATGCTAAATCAGGTGTCCAGTTTATAAATCCAGGAGGAAGTTTTTCATCAGGCACTGGAATTGACAAGGAAATGTGCGACGCTGGGCAGGATTTTATTTTACAGATTGCTCCGTTTGGATGCACCCCCTCCGTTAGAACTGATTTGCTTGAAGAGAGAAACACTCCTGTTTTCTGCCAAATAGCTGCGACAAAAATAAATCCATTGATAGATGTTAATGCAATTGATTCTATTTCTTTTAAAGGAAAATATCCAGATGCAGTTGCGGGAATAGATTTTCATCCTGCACAGGCAGCTTTGGGAGTTAAGGGCAAATTAAATTCCCCTGTTTTAGAAAATATCGGCTATGTTGTTATAACTTTGAAAAAACAGGAAAATGCGTCGGCAGTTCCTAATTTTGTGCAGGGAAATTTAACAGCAACTTTGAAATACAATATTAAAAATGCTTTTGGAATCGGCAATGCTGAGTTTTATCTTCCTGAAATGAGCGACGCTGATTGGGACAGCAAACACAATCAGTATAGTTTCTGGGACGGCAGATTTTATTTGAGGGCAACGGGAATTGATGCAAACAGCGCATTGATTTCAATTTACAACGACGCGCAGAAAATTTCAAGTGTGGAGCTAGAAAAAGGAAAAACTTCAGATCTGATTCATGTTCCTGGATTTGACTGTTTAGCTGGATTGAAATTAAATTTAAATGGATTAGTAGCTCCTGATACACGGGCTAAATTAAAAGTTAATGCAGATACTGTAGAAGTTGTGCAGGGTGAGAAGTTTTTAGAAAATAAATGCTCTGTTAATAAAATAGATAAAAAAGGAATTATACAAAGAGTTGAAATCTCGTGCACTACTGACGACGGAAGAAAAAATTATCCTCTTAGTATAAGCCCGGATGTTGAATTAAATTTAAACGGAGCAAATGGAATTTATGAATTAGGTAAAAAAGTTTTTACTGACTCTTCTAACAATGATGTTTATTTAGGATTTATTGGTAAAAATGAAAATGAAGAATTATATATTCGCT
>CAYYPF010000169.1:0-2688 GCA_964473475.1 Microcaldota archaeon
TATTTTGACACCATTTCCTGGAACACCTGTTTGGGACTATGCAAAAGCAAGGAATTTAGTAAGTGAAGATATGGATTGGGATGCCTTGGGTCTTAGTTTTAGTGAAAATCATGATAAGGCAATAATTATGTCAGAGATATTGACAAGAGATGAGTTATATCGCTTGTATTTATTGTTCAGAAATCAGAAGCTAAAGATATTAATAAGCAATACTCTGAAACATCCTTTAAGAATCCCAAGGGTCTTATTAAAGGCAGTAGAAAGGATATTATTGAATATTCCTTTAATTGATAAGTAAAAAAGTGAGTAGATAAAATGATATCAATTGTGGTGGTTTATAATAATGAGTATAGCTTAAATGAAATTTTGTTGAAAAGCTTAAGAAATCAAACAGCAAAATTTGAACTTATTAAATTGGATAATACAAAAGGCCGGTTTAAATCAGCAGCAGAGGCTTTAAATTATGGCGGAAGAAAGGCAAAGGGCAAATATATAATGTTTGTCCATCAGGATGTTGAATTGGATTCTAAGTCATGGCTGGAAAATGCAGAACAAATTCTGGATTCCATACCAAAATTAGGAATTGCAGGCATTGCTGGTATGAGTGAAAAAGGCAAAATAAATGATGAAAGAAAAAAGGGGTATATCAGCGATTGTGGCGAGATTTGGGGAAAACCCTTTGAAAAACCAGAAGAGGTACAGACATTAGATGAGTGCCTTTTAATTGTTCCTAAGGTGGTATTCTCCAAGCTAAAATTCGATGAGAAAATATTTGACAACTGGCATTGTTATGGTGTAGATTACTGCTTATGTACTCAACAAATGGGGTTTAAGAGCTATGTACTTCCTTTGTTTATTTATCATAGAAGCTTAAGGTCAAATGTAAAGAAATTACTCAAATACCAGAAAAGGTTATACCTAAAGCATAAAACTAATTATAAGAAAATTTATACAACTATAACCCCTGGAGAGATTTCCTTGCAAAAACTTTGGTTATACTCCTTGATTAATATCATCAAACCAGTTTATGACAAACTATTTCCGAGATGGACTGAGCACCTAAAGAAGGAAATTACCAAGAATGATTCTGTTCTGGATTTAGGGTGTGGATATAATTCTCCAATTCAATACTGTAATCAAAAGTATTCAGTAGGGGTTGAAAAATTTGAACCTTATTTACAAGAAAGCAAGAAGAAAGGAATCCATAACAAATACATAAAAGATGATATTACAAAAATTGAGTTTAAGCCTAAATCTTTTGATATTATTTTATGCTCAGAGGTTCTTGAGCATTTGACAAAAGGAGAAGGAACAGAATTAATCAAGAAAATGGAAAATTGGGCAAGAAAAAAAATAATAATTACAGTACCAAATGGGTTTCTCCTGCAAGATACTTTTGATAATAATGACCTCCAAAAACATAAGTGCGGCTGGAATGCAGAAGAATTAAAAAAATTAGGGTTTAAGGTTCATGGAATTTATGGATGGAAAAAGTTTAAAGGACCTAAAGGGGCAGTAAAATATAAACCTTCTTTCCTGTGGACTATATTTTCCAACCTTACTCAAAAGATAACCTATTACTATCCAAGTCAGGCATTTCAATTATTTGCTGTTAAACAAAGTGCCATTCATAATATTTTTCTTTTAAAGTAATAAACTCTTTTTTGTACGTCATCTTATTCCTTTTTATTTTTATTATGTAATTAACATAATTTAGCAAAAAATAATTTAATTTTTTTGATATAAACAAAAAAAGGGCTAGGAATGATATAAAGAGGAAATAAAATAATCCAAAAAGGAAGATAATCTGAATATTGTATTTTTAATCTATTTATTGTCTGTTTTAATAAAGGGTCTTTATTAGCCTTATAAATTAAGATACCCTTTACTATTTGTTTAAATATTGCAAATTTAATATTTTTTGTCTTATATTTGTCATAAACCCCCCTTCTATAATAGTCTGAGAGGATTGTATTCACATTAATCATACAATCTACTATGTTATATCTATTTTTTTTATTGCTGTGAATTGATACTGCTGAAAGTTTAGAAATAAAAAGACAGTTATCATTGGTAGCAACATTAAGAAAAACATACCAATGAAGAGCTAGTGATCCAAAATATTTTCTCAAATTTTTAAGATTAATTAAGCTTCTTTTTATGATAACCCCTGATATCCAAGTAGAATGTAATGATAAAAAACTAAGAAATTGATTATGGTCATTAAAGAACAAGTTATGTTTTACTTTTTTGAAATTAGGTCCCCTCTTTTTGGTAAAAATATTATAACTATAGCTATTTAGAAAAGCACAAGAAGGAGAGTTATCTATCAAACTATTTTTTATATTTAAAAGCGCACCTTTTATTACAATATCATCATCGCTCAATAAAAAAATGTATCTTCCTTTTGCATGTTTAATACATTGTAAGACATTGAAATCCACCCCCTTATTTGTTTTATTCCTAAAATATTTAATAGATTTATATTGACTAAAATAATCTTTAATTAAAAAAGGTGTACCATCATCAGATGCATTATCTGATACAACAATTTCATAATCATTATCATCCTTACTTATTTGAGAAAGTATGATGCTCAGGGCCCCTCTTAGCTCATTCTTTCTATTGAATGTTGGAATATGCTATGTGTAAGCCCCTAATCTGAAGAAACATCTGCTAAATTTGTGT
>CAYYPF010000170.1:0-2679 GCA_964473475.1 Microcaldota archaeon
TGTTCAGAAACTTGCGTAAACGGAGTCAAGTGCACTAAGCCAGATGATGCTGATCCAAATGTAAAATATGGCTGCCCAGAATATACTGTAATTGAACCATGCGAACTTTGCGTAGTCAAACCAGGAACTGCACAATGTACTGTGACTTACATAAATGGAACAAAAGAAACCTGGGATATCCCCATGAGCGAACTTAATCTGTACCCAGAGGTTGTTGCAAGCCTTCCTCAAGAGGATTTCTGTTGTTTGGAGGATGATACAGGGCAACAATACTCTTATGTGAAAAAAGAATTAACCACCAAATCCGAATATCCAGTTATTTACCCCTCTTTTGGTACAGTTACTAATGATTGCGGTCTTGCAGATGTTGGCCAACTCACAGAGTTTTGCGGTGCAAAACTTCCAGTATTACTTAAGAATTATAAAATAGAATGTACAATGAAATAAAAGGTACATTCGTAAGTCCGTTATGAAAAAAGAATTTGAGGTGTGCATGAATGAGAACTAAGTTATTATTTATCTTTTTTGCAACCCTTTTGCTTAGTTCAATTGTTTTTTCCGCAGACCCTCCAGATTGTTGTAAAATAATTGACGAGTATGTTCAGCCTCAAATTTTTCTCACAATGAATGAAAAGGATTATATTGCCTATGCAATTTTTTCCTTTAAGGATGATGCTACTGGTCTTAAAGAGGGAATTTCCTATGCCCCGCTTTTTGTGAAAGTATACAATGATTCTGGCTCAATCTCAGAATTCTTTCCATTATATACAGATGATAATGGACAAGCACAATTTGATTTCTCAGATTATTCCGAGAATTATGGAGCAATTTCCATCCAATTCCTCTATTGCCCTCTTGAGTGTGAATGTTTTAATTGCTTTTCTGGATTTGGAATAGATGTAACTGATGAATTTGGAGCAACAACTGAAGCAGAACTTGCAGTAATATTGCAAAATAAATTAAATCTACTTCCAGATAAACCAGTTCAACCACAGAATCCACTATATGTGTTCCCAGTAATAGAATCAATTTCCTATACTCCCCCACCACCTTCTGGAAAAGGAATAATTCCCTTTGGCCTTTGCCTTCCAATTGTATTAATTTTTGCCCTTTTAGGAGGAAGCATGTATATGCTTGGAAGAAATCCATTTGGATTTTTTGATTTAACCTCTCCTAAAATTAAAAAAGTCCATAAATATACTCCTTCTGGAAAAGGGATGTACATCTTACCTTTGGATACTATTGTTGGAGCAATGCGTGGTGGAATCAAAATAAAAACGTGGGCAAAAACCCTAGTTGAATCTAAGTTAGAGAAAAAAGAACAAGTTAAAGCAGAGAGGGTTAATCTTGTTGAAGGAAGGAGAGCAAAAATTGAAGATAGCATAAGAGCACCTCAAAAAGACTTAAGTGGGGAAGGCAGCGGAGCAGCAGTTACTCCTCAACAAGCAAAAGAGGGCATGATTGGTGCTGGAGGTAGAGCCGGCTTTCTATACGAGCACAAGCCAAGGCCAACAGATAAAGATATAAAAGACAAGGCAAGGGAGTTAGAAACAAAAGGCGTAAGCCCAGTAGGAGCATATCTTGGAATTCTTTTTGATGTACTAGTAAACCGTTCCTGTTTATCTTCTTTTTCACAAGCAGTTTCTGTTACTGGTGGCTTTGTAGGTAGTAAATACCTTAAGAATTGGCAAGATTACGTTGTCTTTAGGACTAGCTGGGCAAATTCCATAGCCAATATAAATGAATATAAAAGTGAAGAAGGAAGAGAAGTTGGAGAGTCTCGAGTAAGATTTGTTAAAAATGAGGAAACAGGAGAATACACTATTGAAGTAAAAGGTAAAGGCGGAACAAAGTGGGCATCATTTACTTCTTTAACTGCAACTGCCCAGTCAGTAGTTGGTAATGGAATTGCTGTTGATCTTGGAATTGCGAGTAGGGAGATTGCACAAAAATGTGACCTTGATAAAGCTCAGAGCGAAGTAAAAAGTGCATTCTCCACTCCTAAATCTAGTTGGAATGAACAAGATATTGTTCATTTGACTGGCATTTCGCTTGAGGTTTCTGATGGAGTAAAAAAGGGAAGTATAGCCCCAGAGGACCAAAAGAAGGAATTAGAAAAACAAATTAAAGGAGTATATGGAGAGAGACTTGGAAAGGATTTTGTACTTTCTGATGCCCAATATAATTCACTAATTAGGTATGTGGGAGTACAGGAAACAGCAGATCATGCAATTGATCTTTCAGATAAACTTGGTGGTTTGCAATATAAAGGTTTCAATCAAAAAAATGATGTTCTTTTAGAATCCTTTAAGGCACATGAAGCATTAGCCATTTCACAACAAGTATATTCCGAACAAGGAGTGAATTCAGAAAAACTAATGGCTGATTATCTTGAAGCTGTTGTGAAAACTAAAGCAGCAGGTAAAATTGAGGATCCAGAACAGGCAAAGAAAGAAATTGCGTATTTACCTTCCCTACTTTATATTTCTACTGGAACAGATGTAGAACGTGCAAAAGCCTCAGTAGACATTTACAATTTTGACCAAAAAGCTCCATTGGCTGTAGAGGCATTCAAGCAACGATTAAAAATGCCGGATGAAATAAAAAGACAGCTTGAATTACATCACTTTTACTCAAACTTACAAGAAGCAATTAATGGAAATGAAGTTAATGGAATTT
>CAYYPF010000171.1:0-2677 GCA_964473475.1 Microcaldota archaeon
TTCTTGGGCTGCTCATTATTTTTCCATTTTCTATTGGAGAGTTTATATCTACCCTCAACAGGACATTTTTATTTTTTATCGCTATCTCGTTTATTTTTTTCATATTTTTCCCTCCATTTTGCCTTTGAAGGACAATTGGGATCAATACACAGGGCATATTTCTTTCTTTTCTTTATTACAAAAACTGTTGGCTGTCCGCAATGCTTGCATTTTTCCCCAGTTGGTTTTACAAATGCTCCAGTAGGAAGTGGAAACGCATTCCTGCAATCCGGATAACCTGTGCATCCAATGAACTGTTTTCCAAATTTCATTTTAATTATCTTCAAATCCTTTCCGCACTTATTGCACTTACCAACTATAATTTGTTCCTGTTCTGTAATCTTTAATGATTTTGTTAATTCTAAGCCGATTTTTTCCTCATTTTCCTTCCATCTTTTTAGAACCTTAAGCAGGAACTGTTTGCCTTCCTCAATGACCATTTGTTTTTCTAATTTTCCTTCCTCAATCTGTTCCATCTCTTCTTCAATCTTCCTTGTGAGTTCCTCATCCAGAATCTCAGAAGCATATTTTCTCATAACTCCTTCAACTGCAAGCCCAAATTCTGTAACCTGAATAGAGCTTCCCTCAATATACATTCGGCCATATAAGGTATCCAGAATATGTGCTCTAGTTGCCTTTGTTCCTAGATGCCTTTTCTCTAATTCAGAAAGTATGGATGCCTGTGAATACCTTTGTGGAGGTTTAGTCATTTTATTTTCCTTATTCTTCTCCTCTATTCTCTCCTTTTTTCCTTCCGCAAATTCTGGAAGTATTGTATCCTTTCCAGTATAGTACGGTTCATAAAATTCTATCCAACCTTTTTCAAGAATCATACTTCCATTTGCCTTATATTTTTCATTATTTGAATTCGCAAGTACATTTGCAAGTTCTTTCTTTGCCTTATTTGCAAAACAAGCAAGGAATCTTTTTACAATTAAATCATAAATCTGGCCTTCCTCCTTGCTCTTTGTTCCACTCATTCCTGTTGGATGAATTGCAGGATGTGCTGGATCTTCCTTTCTTCCTTGCATAGGGCTAAACCACTTATTCTGCATAAGCTTTCCTGCAAGTTCAGCATACTCCTTAATTCCAGCTAACTTTTCAATTATTCTGGATAAATTCAGCTTAGCTGGAAGTTTTTGTGAAGCAGTTCTTGGGTAAGAAATCAGTGCCTTTTCGTACAATCCCTGAGCAAGCTCCAAAGTTTTTGAAGGGGAATATTTGAAAATTCTATACGCTTCTATTTGCAATGAAGTCAAATCAAATGGAGGGAGAGGATACATTTCCTGAACTTTTTTTTCAACCTTCTCAATTAACGCACTTTCTCCTGTGTTTGCAAGTGCCTTATTTGCTTCTTCCTCAACTGTAAACCTTTCTTTCTCATGTTCAAAAATAATTCCCCTGATTTTAATGTTCACTTCCCAATATGGTTCTGATTTGAAATCCATTATTTCATATTCCAATTGGGTGAGCAGTTCTAAAGTTGGTCCTTGTACCCGGCCAATACTCATAATTTTATACCCTCCTGCTTTTTTTACTGAGTTCATCAATGCCCTGCTTAAGTTTATACCATAATACCAATCCAAAGTATGCCTTGCTTCTCCTGCATAAGCATTCCCATAATCAAATTCACTCTTCTCATCATACGCTGCCTTAATATCATAAGGAGTTAGTGCTGAGAACCTCATTCTTTCTATTTTTTCTTTTTTATAAATATACTTATATATACAATAACCAATAAGTGTTCCTTCAATATCATAGTCGCATGCGCACACAAGAGAATCAGCATCCTTAGCTAGTTTTTCTAAAAGTTCCACATAATTCCTAACATAATATGATGATTTTGAAACATTATAGCTTGGAACCCATTCTAACTCGAAAGTAGGATAACCCATGGTTTTGTTGATCTCTGCAAGCGTAAATAAATGCCCAACTGCAGGTGCAACAACTATTTTCTTCCCATCTTTAGTAAACTCGTAATACGAAACAGTCTTGTATGCCTTTCTTGTAGCCTTTCCTTCTGAAAGTATAAACGCTATCTTGTTTGCTACGCTAGGTTTCTCTGTAATGATTAATTCCATAGGAGCAACTTAAAAACGTAAGATTTTATAAAGCCCAGACATCTTGATTGTCTAGAAAGTCTTGATTGGTGCGACTCAGATAATATTGGAGATACAAAATGGTCTGGGAGGTCTTGGTGGTCTAGGAGGTCTTGAACAACATTATTTGTTCACTTAATCATCTAATAATGGGCTTCATGAGAAAATTAATTACATTCAGAAGCCAGATACTGTTACCCTGAATGGTTGTCCTTCAGACAGCATTGTGTTACTGTACGATCAAGAGCTATTAATTAATACCTTAAAGCTTCCAATGGAGAAAGGTTTGCTGCTCTTTTTGCAGAAATATAGCCTGCAATCTGCAATTGAACTTTCAGTTGCCTTGATTATTTCTGCTGTTATTCGTTTACTGCCTCCATTGTTTCTAAAATATTAGTTGCCTCTGTAAGATTACCTGCGAGAATTTGCATCTCAGCTGCTTCTTCCTTCATTCCCAATTCAAGATAAATTTTAGCAGCATCAACATACATTCCTGCCTTTTCACAAGCTCCAGCACATCTCTTCGCATCCTCATTCAT
>CAYYPF010000172.1:0-2642 GCA_964473475.1 Microcaldota archaeon
CTTTGATAGGCGGAGTTCTCATTTACCTGTTTTTTACTAATTATTCGAAAATTTATAATAAATAACGTGCTGGGTTTTTTTCTTTCTTCTCCAGGTTCTCTTTTTTCTACCAGAGCAGTAGCAGTTATCTCAAACAGCATAACTTCTGCAGCTTTTACACTTTCCATCTGCATTAATTCTTTTCTTGCATTTAGAATTGCACAAACTATTTTATTTGTAGTAACTCCATAATCAAGTTTAAGTATACTCGTCACTTGCCTATCAAGCCAGTTGTACTCGTCATTAAACCCAGTAATGCCTAATCTAATTGGATTATAATAATCACTTACATTAAATCTGCCTTTTAATGCAGGCATTAGAGTCCAAGGACTCAAATGCTTATATTTCTCAAATGCAGCACGCCTTAATTGTTCAGGAGAAAAAGCACTTGCTCTAGTACTTAGGACTACTGTTGGACCGTATACCTTTTTTTGTTCAGCACCCATATTCATACCTCTAGTTAATATTTACTTAATAGAGAATAGCTAAAACAGTTTATAAATGTTTCTTTTAGTGGATATGCATGTACTATACTCTAAATTTAAATCAGGTTTGCTTCAATCTATTCTCTAATGATTAATCAAAAAAAAGATTCTACTTTTGGAATCGCACCTGAACTTAGGGAAAAGTTCATTAATGCAAAATATGGAATTGCTGGTGCTCATTCAGGAGTGGAAATCTGTGCCTGGACCAAGAAATCCCTTAGAGGCCAAGGTCCATGCTATAAGCAAATTTTCTATGGAATAGACTGCCATAGATGCGCCCAAATGAGCCCTTCCCTAGCCTGGTGCTCACAGAATTGTATATTCTGCTGGAGGCCAACTGAATTAATGAGCGGATTTCGGATTAACCAAGGCCGCTCTGCCGTGCTAGTCCCGGATTCTACCTCAGGACGCACTTTGTTCGCTTCCAGCGATTCTACAGAAAATGAATCGCTGTCTATTCGACTATGTCGAATATCGCGAAGGCAGAGTACGGATAAAGAGGAGCTAGATTCTCCTGAAAAAATAATTGAAGAAATAGTTAAGGAAAGATGGAAACTTTTAATTGGAATTAAGGGAGCAAAGGATGTGAATAAGTCCCTGTGTAAAGAAGCAGTGGATAAATTCCCTTCTCACTGGGCAATTTCCCTTTCTGGAGAGCCAACCCTTTATCCAAGATTAGGAGAATTAATCCAGCTCCTAAGAAATAATCCAGAAGTAAAATCCATTTTTCTTGTAACTAATGGCCAGGAACCAGAGCATCTAAAGAAACTTGCAAGGAACAGCCAGCTTCCAACCCAATTATATACTTCACTAGTTGCTCCAAATAAGGAACTCTTCCTAGAAATAAATAAACCAACTTACAAGGATGGATGGGAAAGATTAAATCAAACATTAGAAGCAATTGCATCCTTTAATTGTAGAAGAGTAATACGATTCACCATAATTAAAGGAATAAATGATTCTGAAGAATACTTGGAAGAATTTGCAAATTTAATTGAAAAATCCAATGCTGATTTTCTAGAAGTAAAGGCATATATGTTCCTTGGAAGTTCCAGGAAGAGATTGAAAATTGAGAATATGCCTTACCATAAGGATGTAGTTGAATATTCTAAAAAATTAATTCCCCACTTACCTAATTATGAAATAATTAACGAACATGCTCCTTCCAGAATAGTCTTATTTAAGAGAAAGGATTCAAAGTCTGAGAATATAATAAAGAAGGCTTAGTTTTATTCCAGCCACTTATATCCTTTGCTCCTCAACATGATCTTAGTTATTTTCACTTCTTTGTTAATTATACAATAAATACTCCTGTAATCTCCTACTCGTATTCTATAAAATACCGGATTAAATGACCCCTGTAGTTTTTTTATATCCGCGCCACTTCTTCTTTTAAATGGATTTTCCTTCAAGGCTTCAAAAGATTTATTCATTCTTTTCTTAATATCTTCATCTAAGGAATAAAATATTTCTCTTGCAGATTCAGATATAAAAACAGTAAAGTCGCTCACAATGAACCAACTTCATAGAATTTTTCATTTTTCAATACTGTTTTTTGCTGTTCGTAAAACTGGTACATTTTTGCTATTTCCATTAATCTATGGAGTATACTATCGTAAGTTTCTCCTTTATGTCCAAATATCTGCAATAGTTCTCTGGTTTTTTCATTTACTGCAATTGTAGTTGTCATATAATCACATATAACTGTTATATACTGTTATATTTTTAAATATTGCTATCAAATGATAATTTAGCTTTTCTTTGGATCATACTTAGGTCTTTCCCTAACCTTTTCCTCAGCCTTTTAAATATTAGATATTTATATCATACTCGGTAAGGATATGGCAAAAGAAGAATGTTGCAATTGTAAACAAATGCTTCCAGTACTTTTGTTAATTGTACTTATGCTCGGAGGTTTATACGTAGTTGGAACCTCAGTAATTAATCAATCAGTAGCTCCAACTGAAAATACAAATACAATTAGTGTTAGCGGAGATGCAAAAACAACTGCAACTCCAGATGAAACTGTAATTTATTTTACAATTGAAACCCTAGATGATAGTTCAACAGTTTCCCAATCAGAAAATGCAGATATTTATGACGAAGTTAAAAAATCCC
>CAYYPF010000173.1:0-2596 GCA_964473475.1 Microcaldota archaeon
CAGGAAGTTTAATCCCCATGCCTATTTTTATAAAATGGGTATTTGCGGGTTTTTAAGAAAGCTTTATAAATATTCAGTTCCTACTATATGTATACGTATTTACAAAAATAAACACAATTGGTGGTTGTATGCCAAGAGGAAAAAGAATTAACATTGAAATGGAAATCGAAGATGAATATTTGGATAAATTTAGGAATATAAACACGGACGTAATAAAAAAGTCCAGAAATAGAGTAGAGGAATCTCTATCTAATTCTGTAAGAAATGTTTTTGATTCTGCAAGAAAGCTTTATAAAGAAAAGGCAAATGAGGATGAAATCCAAAAGAGTAATTTATACTCTGTACAAGATGCATACGACTACCTAAAAGGCAAAGGAGTATACATTTCATTCAGAGCATTCGGAGGAAGAATTGAAAGAGGAAACATTCCATTCGTTAAGATTGGAAGAAAGAGATACTTACCTCAACAGGTTCTTGATGATATGTTGAGCTTGAACTCAAGTTTCTATACAGTAAAAGAAGCATTTGAGGAATATAAGAAATCCAATAAGAAAATTAATTACAGAGCATTCATTGGAAGAGTAGAGAAAGGCTCAGTTCCTTCTGTAAAGATTGGAACACGAAGATTAATCCCAAGAGATGCAGTAGAGGCTCTTGTTCATGTAAGCGAGGATTACTACTCTGTAAGCCAAGCATTGGACAAGCTCCATAAGAAAAACATCGAGATTCGAAGAAATGCATTTGAGAGAAGACTCGACAGGGGAAGGATCCCACACGAAAAAGTCGGTGGAAGGAGATTCATTCACGGAGATGTTCTCGATAAATTAGTTTCTCTTGAGCTTGAATTAAGGTCAAGAAAGAGATAATTTTTTTCTTTTTATTATTTTTTTAATTTTTTCTATTTTTTCAAATTCTTATTAAACCAACACAACCTTTTTATTTTATATTCTATATTTCATCTCTAGGTTCAATATATGCAAAAAGGAATACTCTTAGATGTAGATTATGAAATAAAGGATTCAGAGACCTTCATAGTTCTTCTTCTAAAAGTTGGGAAAAAAACTTCTAAATTCCTATTCAAATATGAACCGTATTTCTACGTAGATTGTCCAGAAGATAAGCTTTCTTCCCTAGAAAAAGTAGTAGTTGCAGATCACTCTGGGAATAAGATTAAACCAACTAAAATTGAGGTAATTGAGCGGGAAGTAGATGGAGAGAAGAAGAAACTCCTAAAGGTATTCTGTAAAACACCTAGTGGAGTTCCATTTCTAAAAGAAGCAATTCCCTTTCGTTCATACGAATCCAATATTACATTTAGGAAAAGATTCATTTTAGATTTTTCTCTAGATCCATTTACTGAAATTGAATTTGAATCTGAGGGAAATTTAATCACAAATTTTTCTAAATCCAAAGATCCAAGTCCATTTGAACTGAATAAACTTGCATTCGATATTGAAACCTATAACCCCATAGGCGCCCCCAGAATGGATAAAGATCCAATAATCATGATCAGTTATAAGGGAGAAAAAAAAGGAGTTCTTACTTATAAAAAAGTTCCAGAGAAGAAATTTGTTCAAACCCTTAAGAATGAAGGGGAAATAATCGAAGAATTCTGCAAAATAGTTTCCTCAGAAGATCCAGATATAATCTATGGATACAATTCCACAAATTTTGATCTTCCTTATTTACATGAAAGATCAAAGGCACTAAAAGTTCCATTTGAAATTGGAAGGGGAAAAAGTGATTACCGTGTAGTTAGGCATGGATTCTCCTCAGGCATTTCAATAGATGGAAGAACCCATTTAGACCTCTATCCATTAATGCGCTTATTCGGGGTAATTGGAATTATAAAAACCAAAAGATTTACCCTAGAAGCAATTTATGCAGAAATAAGCAAGGGAAAGAAAGGAGATGTAGATCGAAAAAATATTTGGAAACTATGGGATAAAAATGAATTAGATAATCTTTCTGAATATGCATTAATTGATTCAGAAGCAACATATGAGATTGGAGAAAATTTTCTTCCACTTTGTATGGAACTAAGCAGCTTAACCGGCCTTCCGTTATATGATATTTCTCTTGCAACCAGTGGGCAAATGGTTGAATTTCTTCTAATGAAAGAGAGTGTAAAAAGAGGAATGATTATTCCAACCAGGCCTCATGAAAATATGATTAAGGAACGGGAGGAAAATCCAGTTCAAGGAGCATTTGTAAAACTTCCAGAACCTGGAATCTATGATAATCTCGCAGTTATGGATTTTAGAGGACTATATCCATCAATAATTATTTCCTACAATGTGGACCCGTATATGCTTACTTCTTCTACTCCTGATACTTATAAATCTCCAGAAGGCCATCATTTCAAGAAATCTCCAGTTGGTTTAATTCCTTCTGTTCTTGGCTCTCTGGTTGAAAAGAGGATAAAAATTAAATCCGAATTAAAGAAACATAAGAAAGGAACCCAAGAATATACGAAATTAGAAGCTCGCTCCAATGCCCTAAAAATTATTTCCAATTCTTTCTATGGTTATCTTCTATATGCCAGATCCAGATGGTACAACCGTGCATGCGGAGAGAGCGTAACTGCTTGGGGAAG
>CAYYPF010000174.1:0-2505 GCA_964473475.1 Microcaldota archaeon
CTATTGAATCTAACTGACCGTTCAGCCATTGGGAAGTGCGTAGTCCTATCAAATATTTCTATTTGCACTCCAGGGATCATTCTCTTTAATTCTGCACCCGCATAACCTGAACTCACCAGGAAATCATTCTCCCCAACTACTGCCAGGGTTGGACATCTGATTAATCTTAGTTTTTCTCCAATCTGATTCCCAGTTTGAACCATTGCCCTAAATGCAACCATAAATGTTGTTGGATCTGCAACAATTACAGATTCCAAATATTTTCTAAAAGTATCAAAACTTACTGCACTTCCGGTTATTCTTACAAATTCTCTATAATAATACTTAACTATTGGAGGAAATAAATGCGGGAAAATCCGCTGGCCAAGGAATAATTTAGTTGCTTGAACAACCCATTCTTCCTTAACTACGTCAGTTATGATATCATATGCTTTTCCAAGTTTCAATGCCAGTGGAAAAGATACTAATGGATTTCCTGGTGTTGGACAAACTAAAGTTATTGTTCCTATTTTATCTGACTCAAGAGCATATAATGTTGCAACTAAAAGGGCACCCATGCTGTGTGCTACTAACTGCACTCTACCTAATTCTAAGAATTTCATAAGCTCAGAAATATCCTGCGCACAGTCAGTTAGATATGTGCTGGGGTTTGATCCGTTTAATGGAACATTCCCATGTCCCCGGTTATTTAGAAATAGTAAATTATGATCCGGGAAGAGAGATAAACCACTCCTCTCATCTCTCATCTGATATTTCCAGCAAGAAAGCCGCAGTGCCCATCCAGGAACAAATACCGTTGTTCTTTCTTTTCCACGATCAAAAAATATATATTCAGTTTGAGCTCCATTTGAATTTCTAAACGTTCTTTTTGGTTCGAACCGCCTCAGATCAACCTTTGTTCTGCATTTAGGCATTGAGTAAATATAATCAAAAACAGTTTAAACCCTTCCTAAAAGAATATCTCTTGGGAGGATTCTATGTCTATGATAATTGGACTCACAGGTAGGAATTGTGCTGGAAAAGGAGAAGTTGCAGAATATTTGAAGAAAAGAGGATTCTATTACTTATCCCTTTCGGATATTATACGCGAAGAACTAGCTTCTGAGTGTAAGGAATTAAGCAGGGAAGCTCTTTGCTCAAAAGGAAATGACTTAAGAAAGGCATTTGGCCCTTCAATTCTTGCAAAAAAAGTAATTCAAAAGATGGAACCAGATAAAAATTATATTATAGATTCAATCAGAAGCCCGGCAGAAGTAGAAGAGCTAATAAAAATAAAGAATTTTTTCCTCTTGTTTGTAACTGCAGCTCCAGAAATTAGATTTGAAAGAATGAAAGAACGAGGAAGGGAAAGTGATCCAAAAACCTTAGAGGAATTCAAGAGATTAGAAGAAGCAGAGGCAAAGAATACAGAAGAATTTAAGTTAAATTTAGATGAGACTGAAAAGAAATCCGATTCTTCTATTAAGAATAATGGGTCCTTAGAAGAACTAAATGGAAATATTGATTCAGCTCTTCAGGATTTCTTCAAAAAAGCTGATCACGGAAGGCCTTGTTGGGATGAATATTTCATGAACATTGCAAAGGTAGTTGCCTCAAGAAGCAATTGCATAAAACGAAAAGTTGCAGCAGTAATTGTAAAGGATAAGCGAATTGTTTCCACTGGATATAATGGCACCCCCAGGGGAACTAAAAACTGCAATGAAGGAGGTTGCCCAAGATGCAACAGCTTCTCAGAAAGTGGAAAGAATCTAGAGGAATGTTTTTGCTCACATGGGGAGGAAAATGCAATAGTCCAAGCATCTTACCATGGAATTGTCCTAAAGGATTCAGTTATTTATACAACTTATTCTCCTTGCTTACTCTGCACTAAAATGATAATTAATTCTGGAATAAAAGAAGTTGTATATAACCAGGATTATCCTTTAGGTGGAAGTGCGCTTAAGCTTTTAGAAGAAGCAAAAATTATAGTGAGGAAAGTAAAAGTATAATTCCATTATTTATAATGTTTTTCCTGTTCTAATTCCTTAGTTGCTCGTTCTATTGATTTTGCCCTATTACCAAGTCCAGCTCCCCTAAGAGTTCTCAATGCATTTTCAATAATTGTTCTAAGCGAGCCAATTACATTTTTCAATACAACAATTATTCCGTCTTTTGTTTTAACTTTTTCTTCAAGAATAACAACTTGGTCTCGGAGTTTTTCAATTGTCCCTTTTTTCTCCAACAATTTTTTGTTAGTTTCCCCAAGTTCGTGAGCAAGTGCTTCTACTTGTGCTCTCATTTGTTCTCCATAATGACCTTTTGGTTTCTCTGCTGGGTTTTGCTCATGCAGGGAAGCAAGTGCAATTAATCCAATTCTATTTGAGAAGTTTGTAATTCTAACTGCGTCTATATCTGTTTCTTTTGATGTGCTAACTGTAAGTCTTGCTTGCGCGGAATATCCATTCTCCCTCCTTTGATAGGCGGAGTTCTCATTTACCTGTTTTTTACTAATTATTCGAAAATTTA
>CAYYPF010000175.1:0-2474 GCA_964473475.1 Microcaldota archaeon
CTGCATTGCAGTTGAAATATTATTATGACCTTCAAGCAATTCCTTTTGTTTTACAGGGTCAATTGCAACTGATTTAGGAAATTCTCCAAAAGTGCTATACAAAGCAAATTGATTTATAGTAGTTTTAGTATTTTTTTCTACATTATTTAAATTATCAAGTATTTCGTTAGGAGTTTGTTTACTAAGATCATAGTTTGCAGATGCAAGAGCTACAGTTCCAATAACTGAAAGACCAAACCCTACTAATTTTGCTTGTTCATCACCAGACATTGATTTAACAACAACACTGGAAGGCGTGCCCATTGTTACATCTCCAACAATTGGACGTAATGTTTCTGTAGCTGCTGTTAGTATATTTAATCTATTACGCACTTCTAAAATTTCTTCTATTGCTTCCTTGCTAAATATTGGCTGCAAGGGCTGTTGACCTTCTGGGAATTTAGCAGTCAGTTCTTCCTGCGCCATTGCTGCAAGAATATTTAATCTTCCTTGCGGGCTTACCTCAGAAAATAAACGAAGCACGATTTGGTTGTCAGTTACTTGACCTTTTAATTTCTGTATTTCAACTGGATCTTTTTCTGTTTTGAGCTTTTCTTCAGCTTCACTAATACGTAAGGAGATAGTCTCAGGGATCCATTGTTCCCTAAGCTCGTCTTTGTAATCACCAAGAACTTTTAAAAGATCTTCATTTGTTACTCTTTCCAGTTCTGTTCTGAATCCGCGGGCACCTGTTTCAATTATTTTAAGTGCATCTAAAGTTATTTGGGCTCTTCCTGTTTCTCCAAGAGCTTCATGAGAAACTATTTTTCCATCTTCGGTTATTCCAAAAAATTGAGGTTTTCCTGATTTCTCTCCTGGAGCAATACCTACATAAATACCGCAGTCATGTTCATAAGTTCCTGTGTTTGAAACAGCAAGCAAAGCATGAACAGCATGAATAGTTTCAAATTTGGAAATGTCTATTTTTTCTCCTTTTGAATTAACTGCCTGCAGTCCTTTAGTTGAATAGCTAACCCGTATTCCTCCTTCAATGGTTACTGATTTTTTATCTAGTGCTGCATCAATTAATTTTTTATCATCTGTAGAGGGTTGAACAAAATCCCCTGTACGTGCATCCTTGATTATGGGCTGTTTTTCAGAACTAAAGTCAAGAAAATAGTCTCCTTTTTCTGTGGAAACTACAAATTTCAAACCATTGGTTTCTATTTTCACTGGTTCCATTTTATGCAAATCGTTTTGAATCTGGCCAACTAATTTTTTAAGCTCAGCCCCAGTAAAGTTTTCATTGTCTAATTTCTTTCCGTTCTCATCCCGAAGTGCAGCCAGGAGATTTTTTCCTTCGGAAAAATCTTTTGCAAGAACCTTAACTTTTATTTTATTTCCTCTTTTATCAGTAATAGTATATTCTCCTTCTGCTATTTTATTCAAAACTAGGGTTTCAGAATCTTTTATTCCTTGAGCCATAGTCCAGGGAAGTCCTCTTTCAAGCTGGGAGAGTTTATCAATTAAACTTGTTCCTCCAAAAATAGGTGCATAACCAATTGGGGAAAGATGAGAGAGCATAAGTGCAGTTTTAGCAAGACCAACCACCCATCTTCCTGTATTTTTCCAGAATCCAGTTTCTTGGACTATTAATTCTCCGCTTGCAAATCTTTGTCCTCCAGTTATTTGGCTGTGCCATTTCGGCCCCCAGGCATTTTTGAAACCTGAAACTCCTTGGGAAAACAATTTACTCATGCTCTTAACGTCTCTTCCTTTATAAGGCATTACACCGCCTAAGCCAAGACCTCGCTGTGTTTGTGCTCCAGAAGCTGAACTTATAGCCAGGGGAACATCGCCAGAAGAACCTACACTTCCAATATTACGGGGTGTTGATTTACAATTATCATTAGTAGTTTTCAAAATATCAGATTTTTCTTTAGGAGATAAATTTAATTTTTTTCCCGCATCACTAGCTAGAATATTCTTTGCTGTTTTTGTATCTCCGTCACCTATTGCTTTTTCAAGTTTTATCAATGTAGCTTGCCGCGCAGCTTGGTCGAATTCACTCATAACAGTAAATGGAGCTGTTATAACAGAGGTACCGCTCATATACTGCCCTCTTCCAGTTGGATTGTATCTGAAATGGCTTTTCATTTTTGGTGTAGAAAGATCAAAACCAGAAAATGGATTTCTTCCAGTTATATACATTGCACCGCCTAAGAGTGCAAATACAACTGCAAGCGGAAGGCAGAATTCTGGAACAAGGCTTTTCTTAGGTGGTGTAGGAATTAATTTTTCAGTAGTATAAGTTGGGAGTAAATATAATGGGTCTTGCGCTAAAAGAGGCTTTGGATTGGAAGAAGGCATTATTTCATCAAAATATGCTACTGGGTCCTGGCCTGAAGGCACAAGATCATCAACAGGAATTCCTAAACCATTAAAACAATCTACACAGGCGCATTCAATCGGGCAATAGAAAAACATTATATTGA
>CAYYPF010000176.1:0-2471 GCA_964473475.1 Microcaldota archaeon
AGGAGATTAAATATACTGATATTTCTTACTGGTACCCTTTAAAAGAATTGAAAGAGTTATTTCAAGATAAATTCGATTTAGTTGAGGTTTTTGGAGATTATGATGTAACGATGGATTATAGAAAAAATAAATCTAAAAGAATTATTAGCCTCTGGAAAAACACAAGAAATTAAGGGAGTGTATTTTTTATATACTGAATTAGTGCAACATGTTGCATAAATCATTAAAAGTATGAATATTATTTGTACCTTTTTGTACCTAACTCTGGCAACGTAAAAAAAATAAACATACCAAAAACTAATCAAGCAGCCATTTCCATAGCGGGATAAATTGGATTTTTTTACCTTTTAATTTTTGCTCGTTTTCGTAATCTTTGGTTATTACGAGCAGATTATTACATTTCATTTCTTTACTTGCTTTTGCCAAGGAATCTAAAGTCATTTTATCAATATCTTCAAATTCAGAAACAGCAGTTGCCTGCACTAGTTGTCTGATTTTTCTTCCATCTTTTATTACAAAATCAACTTCTCTCTCTTGATAATCTCTCCAGTAATATATCTCTAACTTTGGGTTCAGGGAACATCTCCTAAACAACTCAATGGCAGTTATGTTTTCAGCTATTCTGCCGAAATTCTCAGAGAACCTGAAGCCCTTAATATTGTAAAAACCAGAGTCAACTGTATACACTTTTTGGATAGAACGTAGCTGCTTTCCAAGAGAATAGTCAAATTTTTTAAGAAAGAAGAAAAGTTTACTTGCCTCTAAATATTTGGAAAACCTTTCTACTGTATCTAAACTCAACCCGACTTTTTCTTTAAGCTTATTGAACGACTGTAAAGTTGAAATATTGGATATATAGACCGCAGCAAGAGCCTCTAATTTTTCTATTTCTGTAATTCCGAATCTTTTTACTGTATCTTTCATCAGAATGTCATCAAAATAACGTTGTAATAATTCCTGCTTCCTTCGAAGAGAAGGTGAAAGGACCACCTCTGGAAACCCGCCCCATTGTACATATTCTTCAAAAAATTTTATTATCCTGAGCTTATTCTTGATGACGTCCATACTATTAGTCAATTTTAAATTCTTAAAATCCAAAAATTCCTTAAAACTTAGCGGAAATACCTCAATGTTTACATGCCTGCCTGTTATTACTGTCGAAATTTCTTTACTTAATAATTTAGAGGAGGATCCAGTAACGATAACCTCTGCTTTTTTCGCTTCTAGCAAGTACCTTACAAACTTTTCCCAGTCCTTAACCACCTGCACCTCGTCTAAAATAATGAGCGGCTTATCTGGACTGACATTTTTTATATAAACTTCATAGATATTGAGCAGGTCTTTACTGGTTAAAGCAGGAGGAAAACGAGGGTCTTCAAAATTTACAATTAGCGAATCTTTAACGTTTTTTCTATTTTGTTTTATAAGCTGCTGCAGGAAAAGATAGGCAAGAGAAGATTTGCCTGCTCTTCGCACCCCTGCAAGAACTGTTGCAGTTCTCTTGGATGAGATTTTCCTAATTATTGAAAGGTATGCTGGCCGAGTATAGAGCTGCTCTTTAAAGTTACCCCAAAAGTTCCAGTCCAGTAATATTGGCATTATTTCAGTTTCTCTCATGAAAAGTATAAGTATTAAAAATTTATAAATCTATCGGTTACTTTTAATAGAATTTGACCGATAGACTTTAGAAAAAGAAAAGGCCATCTGTTTGGAGCTGATGCTCCAAGTCTGTCCTTTTTCCAAAAGGCAAGACTCAGGACCAAGTGAACGACGCTTCGTTCACGGATCCACAGAAACTGCTGTTTCTGTCGGACCCTAGACACAAGACTAATGGAAAAGGCCACGGCCGTACTCTAAAGCCGGGGTTTCGATCACCGGATTTCCATACAACACTATGTACTTTTTTACAATACAATGAAAACCAACAGGTTTTCATGTGTCATGAAATCTTCGATTTCATAGACATATTGTATAAAACAAAAGAAATGAATTGTTATTGCAGTTTTTTTAATAGTGCTCCCAAGAGGATAGCAACCCCAATTATAATCATTATCGAAGGGCATATAGGTACTTCAAAAGCCCACCATCCAAGCTCTTTTCCAAGCCAGTATAATCCAATAAGGAATATTGCAAAACCTATCAAAATGCTTCCCCAATTTATTCTTGTGCTATGATGCCATTCCCATCCTCTTTCCCAGTCGCCAAAATCTTCCTGTTTTTTTTCTTCCTGTTTTTTTATTACTCCATGTTTTCTTATTATTTTTTCTACCATACCATCACTGTTACTATTGTCGGATTCGTAAATATTTAAAACCAAACCAAAGAGCGATTACCCCAGTTACTATCCAAAAGGCACCCAAGATAATGAGGATTATGCTTGGAATGCTAACGCCACTGAGAATTGCCGATAGAAGCACACCTGTTATAACTGCCATTAGTCCAAAGAAAAGTGCAGCCTTTGGAGACTCTTG
>CAYYPF010000177.1:0-2470 GCA_964473475.1 Microcaldota archaeon
TAAAAGAAAGGGAAAAACTTCCTAAAGTTATCTTATAATTTAGAAATAAAGGAACCAAGAAAAAAGAAACAATTAGAGCAGAGAGTGTGCATATCGCAAAGAATTTTTTGAAAGTTTGTAAATTCCGATTATAGATTATTAAATAGAGAAAGATCAACAGGATCATCCCAATTGGACTAAATAGATGAGTGAGTAAGGCAAAGGAAAGAAAAGCAGTTGAAACAAGTCCATAAACTATTTTGTTTGAATTGATGAATTTCAATAGAAATTTAAAATGAAGTATTAGAAAAGGCAGTGAAAACATAAATGAATAAACTGCTCCTTGAAAGAAGTGAATTAAAGATGCTGAAAAGGAGAAGAATAGGAGGGCTATTGCTTTTTGAGAGTCTGTTAGCTTAAATTCTTCCAAAAGCAGATAAAATGAAAGTGGCAGAAGAATAAAAATCAAAGAAAATGCTAGCTTATATGAAAGCTCAACACCTAAAAACCCAGAGAATAAAGAAGGAATGAAATGACTCAATGGCGGATATTGATCAAATTGAGGGTTTCCAGTATACCACCAATGATTCCAGGAAGTAAAGCCTTCGTTTTGGAAAAGCCATATTTGAAACATGTGGATTGCAGCATCAACGCCTGCCGGGAGTACGGTCTGAGAATAAGTGGAAAAAATAACTAGTAAGTAAGTGAGGAGACAAAATAACAGTGCTACTTTTGGTTTTGTCAAAAAAGCCATAGGTTTCTTTAGAGCAATAGATTTTTATTAATTAACAGGATGTTTAATCTAATGATCTCGATAGTTATACCTACATATAATGAAAAGGAAAATATTAAATTGCTGATAGATAGAGTAGAAAAGGCAATGAACAAGCACTCTAAGGATTTTGAGATTGTAGTTGTAGACGATAATTCACCTGATGGAACTTGGAAAATAGTTAAGGGAATAGGCAATAAGAAAAGATTTGTTAAACTAGTGAAACGTAGTGGAAAACTTGGTCTAACAAGTGCAGTTTTGGACGGAGTAAAAAAAGCATCTGGGAATAAGATAATTGCAATGGATGCGGATTTATCCCATCCTCCTGAGAAGCTTCCGGAAATTGCAAAAGAACTTGAAAAATTTGACTTGGTTATCGGAAGCAGAAATATGGTGGGTGGAGGCGTGAACAATTGGCCCATTCATAGAAAAGGCATATCTAAGGGTGCGACGCTGCTTGCAAAGTTAATCCTAAATACTGGGTGCTCGGATCCCATGAGTGGTTTTTTTGGGGTTAAAAAAAATATTATAAAGAAAACAAAATTCAAAACCAAAGGATATAAAATTCTTTTGAATATTCTTGCGTATAATAAAGGGCTTAAGATTAAGGAGATTCCGTATCTGTTCTCAGACAGGCATGCTGGAAAAACGAAATTAGGTAATTCTGAAATATTAAGATATCTTGAAGATTTGATTGCCCTTAGAACATAGGCTACTCTTTTTGCAGTAATAGCGCGATATTTAGAAAAGTTAGTTCCTTTGATTTTACAATAAAACCAGCTTCGCTACAAAGGATAGACAGACTTTTTGGAGAGAAGCACTGAACATGGCCGCATTTATGTTTATAATAAGTATCTCTAAAAATAGTACCTTTGAGAAAACATTGCATAGCAAACAAATAGCGCCAAGCACTGATTGAAGTATCGTATGGCACAGTTAGAATCAAAAAACCATTGGGTTTTGTAACTCTATTTATTTCTAGCAACATTTTTTTTGGATCATGGATGTGCTCTAAAACCTCAGACATCACGATAATATCTAATGAGTTTTTATCAAATGGGAGACTCTTACCTTCCAAATCGTGCAAAATAAATTCGCTTAGGTACCCATTTTCTTTCCCGAAAGACAATAGGTTTTCACTGATATCCACACCTATAACTGGAATTTTACTTTTGTTCCATAAACAAGCACCACTCCCTAAATCAACAACTTTCATTCTTTCTTTATAGACAGATTTCAAAAAGGATTCTACTTTATTGTAACGGTTAGAATGATAATATTTAGTAAACGGGTTCATGGACTTCAATGATGAATCATAAAAATTACCAGGTATCTCTTTGTAAATATCGTTCAAGTTATCACATATTAAATTCTCGAGTTATCAATTTAAACATTACGATTAGTTAGTTGCTAGAGTACAATTATGACAAATTGTAGATTGTGCTGTTTTTTGATCAAACGAATCACACAAACAAAAATCATCTGCAAGATCAAATAGGGGATCCTTAGAGGATAATGTTTGTTGGACTGAGTAAAAAGAATAAGGGCGAATGCTTACAAAACATGTTCCATTTGTAGTAATATATTTTTTGAATAAATCCGTATCTATCCTTGAATAATTGAAACCCATCCCATTCAAAGAATACTGAATATACTCAGATTCCTCACCAGAAATATACCAATAGTTAACTGTAGCGAAAGAGTCAGAACAGCCATAAT
>CAYYPF010000178.1:0-2458 GCA_964473475.1 Microcaldota archaeon
ATTGCTTGTGCAAGAAGGGATTTTCCTGTTCCAGGAGAGCCTATAAGCAGAACATTTCTCTTTTGGTTTGCAGCTTTCTTCATAATATCTACTGCCCTTTCCTGCCCAATTACCTGGTCGATTAATCCTTTTGGGACTTCGATTTCTTCAGTTGTATTAAAGGTTTTCATAGTTATACTTATAAATTGTTTAATTCATTTTTAAAAGTATAGTGTTCCAACTAAAAAGTCCAGAGAACTGTTGTTCTCTAGCTCTATCAAGTACTTTGTACTTGAAGATCGAAACATACATACTGAACCAAATTAGATGTAACTTTTTAAAAAGAACCGGTGTTACTTAGTTGGTTCAGTATATGCTAGTCAGATGCTTTATTGCTGTTGAAATAAATGAACGTGCATTGGAACGCCTAAAGGAACCAATGAAAGAACTTCTAAAAGTCGAAGGAATACGAACACCACATCCAAATAATTTGCATATTACATTAAAATTCTTAGGAGATGTTCCTCCAGATAAGCTTGAAAGAGTAAAACAATTACTTTCTAGAATTTCTTTTTCTCCATTTACAATCAGATTCAAAGGAATTGGAGTATTCCCGAATGAGGAATATGTACGTATAATTTGGGCAGGAATTGAGAGCAAGGAGCTAATAAAATTAGCTAAAGATATTAATTTCGCACTTAAGGGAATATTTAAGGAGGAAGAATTTACTCCTCATCTTACAATTGGAAGGGTTTCTAAGAGGGTTGATCTTAAGGGTTTCTTGCATAAATATACAAATAAGGAGTTTGGCGGATCTAAAATAATTTCTTTTTCTCTAGTTGAAAGTAAACTTACACCCAGAGGGCCGATTTATTCAGAGATTGAGAAATACGCTGAGACAAAATCCGAATCAATGCGACCGAAAATCGGTCACATCTTGTCAGGAACGACGCATCGTTCCTGAGCATGATCGAGAACGCGTCCCGTTCTCGACACCGCAAATTGCAAAAAAACAATTTGTGGATCAATGAAGAAATTCTAAAGAACTTTTTTTCCAGCCCATTCGTTCTCCGTAATTCTATTCTTATAATTTATCCATCTTGCAGCAGTGAATAAGAAATCAGATAATCTATTCAGGTAAATAATACTTGTTCCACTAATTGTTTCTTCTTTACTTGCTTCTACTACTCGCCTTTCTGCTCTTCTACAAACTGTTCTTGCAACATGTATTCTTGCAGCAATTGAGTCCCCTCCAGGAATTATAAAATGATTCAGTACTGGCATTTTTTCTTCATACTTATCTATCCAGGATTCTAATTTAGAAACCTCAGAAGGGCCTATTTGTTTGTACTTCTTTCCTCCACCTATAATTTCCAATCCAAGTGTAAATAATTCCTTTTGCACATCTTCAATTCTCTTCTTTAATTCCTGATCCTTAATTCCTGAAACAATTACTCCCAAGAGAGAATTCAATTCATCTATTGTTCCAAGTGCTTCCATACTCTGGCAGTCCTTTTCCACGCATTTTCCTGAGAGAGTTGAGGTTTTCCCAGAATCTCCCTTCCTAGTATAAATTGGCATAATAAAGATTAGTAAACTAAAATTAAATAGTTTTGCTTATTTGTCAAAATAATTCGAAATTTCATCAATAGATCTAAAAACTATTTTTTTCCCTTTAGCTATTCTTCTCTCGGCTTCTAAAATTCTTTTTACAAAACCTTCTTTAAACATTGAAATCGTTTTTTATACCATGAGGAAATTTTTATTTCTATCTATTATGCCCTTTCAATTTTTTTTATTGCGATACCTCTTAATATTAACGAATAGGAAACTAAAATTAAAAATGTTCTCTCAGTCCCTGCACAAATGCAGACTCTGGTTCTTCGTATGCTCCCAGTTCCTTTAGTCGTTCCCGGGCAGCACCCCGAATTTCTAACCAAGCACTATCATTACTTCCTATTTGTCTTAGCATTTTTACATTAGATAATAATCTAATTGCTTCCAAGGGTTCGTTCATAGCTTCAGAATATTCTCCATATAGCGCCACAATCTCTATCGTTTCTGGATCTCTCGTTTTTCTCATAATTCTGGCTAATGCACTAACCTCTTGATGATATGGGGCTCTATATGCACCTGGACCCCAACCTTTCTCTCTACGCTCTTTGAACATATCCTTTAGTACGCGTGTTTGCTCTTCAAGACTCAGCATTCCAAGTGCTACAGCTTGAACATCACTAAAAAGAGTATGTCGTATAGTATACTCCAATGCTCGTGGGTTGTCTCTGAGTTGTCTTGCTGCTGCCAACCTTTCTCCTTCATGATAACTTTGTAGCATTTTTCCTAGTTCTTTTGGATTATCCCTATTTCTATACGCCTTTAGTCTAACCAGCATTTTTTATCCACCATTAATATATTATAAAAATGAGTGAGGAGCATAGTCTACCTTCTGTGTCTTATAGACAGTATTCGACTACGCACT
>CAYYPF010000179.1:0-2449 GCA_964473475.1 Microcaldota archaeon
TACAAATAATTTAGAGAGTATTCTTGAATTAACATATATTGGAGATGCTCCGCTTCCGTAGACATTTTTAATTTTAGCATCTGATCCGAATATTTTTTTAATAAGATTTTTTGCATCTTCGATATATTCTTTTTCATGCTTCCCAAAATTTAGATAAAAACTATCATTATCAACAGAACCTTCAGCAACGTAATAGCCACACAATCGCATGAAATTTTCATCAATTTTTATCCGATTGTATATTTTATGGGTGCCTTTAACAGAAAAAATCTTTCCATCTTCTATGTTATAGTTCGACTTTTCGTAACTTAAAACATCGCTTATTTTTAATAGTCGTTTATATCCCTGCGCACCTTTTATAACCGGAAAAAGTACGTGATCTCCTTTTTTTATTTCTGAGGCAGGTACCCATTTAAACGGCCCGACCCGATCTTGAGATATAAAAACTTTATGATTGGGGGTTATCAAAATCGGTTCGTCAGAATAATAAGTATTAATTTTCACCAATTCGCCCGTATATGGCCGTTCAATTACCTTAAGAACTTTTACAAACGTTCCTTTGTGAGATAATACTTGATCCCCAGGATTAATTTTTTTTATCTCTTCTTGTCCTAGATTAGTAACTATTTTTGTCTTTCCAGGAACGCACCACCAAACATCTTCTTCCTTAATATCAAAGATCCATTTTAAGGTGGTTGCAACACCCACTGCATATCCCCCATGTGCGTGGATCGTGCCCTTCGGCTTGCCAGTGCTGTTGTGCACTAAAAATCCATTTGCAAGATAATTACTATTTTTAACGGCAGTTAGATCGCACACAAAACCACTTTCATTTTTCACTCGTTCTATTTTCTTAATTTCTTGGAATTGAACATTCTCTAAATTAGAAAGAAATTCCAATCTAGAGACAATAACTTCCAAAGTGCCCAAAATATCTTCTCTTCTCTTTTCCAAGTGAGGTTTGAGTATGCCACATAAATTAGCTATTGATTCTTTAGATATTGATTTTTTATTAGAATATAAATATTGGTGAATAGTATGCCTACTTTTTCCAGATAATTTTGCAAGCTCTTCCCAAGAGACATTGAGTATTGATGCAAGTTTAGAGACATCTTTTCTTTTTTTAAGGTTGAAAGTCTCTAATTCGCGGATTTTCATAGAGATGTAGGTCATAATTCTCTGTATGCTATCTTTCCGTGCTCTACGTCCAGAATATAAATATGAATCCAGAAAAACAGTGTGACTGCCTTTCTTATCAAGTTTTATTGTTTTTCTAAGTAACCCCAATAGATTAGAAATTGGTAGAAAATCTACCATGTTGGCTCTTTTTTTATTTCTCCCGGACTTGATGAGCTTCCTTAGTTTATTACTCTTTTCTTTGGAACTAAATCCGATATACCTTTCAAAAAGATTCATAGACTCCCAATTGCTTATAGTCAATATCTGAACAGTTGTGTGATATGTTTTTTTTCCAAAATGTGTCTTTCTTCTCTCTTCCGCGCGATTAGAGTTTATTCCAAATCTGAGCAATAGCAACTGCAATTTTTGTACTAATGATTTGCTAGTACTTGTTATTCTCACTGCGCCAACTACTGTTCCTTCAGCATCAAAAAGCCCGCGTATAAATGCAGCTATGCAATCTTTTTCACTTTTCTCTACAATCGCTGGAATTGATCGATCATAGCTATTGCACACTGTGCAATAAAAGTTGCTATGGATATAATGTACAAATGATTTACTATTAATAATCAATCTCTGCCGGGTATACGTTCTTATTTGACTCCTAATCTTAAATTCTTTTTCAATCAGTTTTTTGTAAACTAATAATATTTGCCTGTCTTTATCAGTCAAATGTACACCGTATTTATCTATACCGCCATCCCCACTCATGTATCCTAGAATTTGGCTAAACTCTGGAGTTAAAAAAGGCGGAATTATTGGGGGATTAGCTGGAGTCGGATACCCTTTTCTACTATATCTGAATCCTGGCTTGGGCAATTTCTGCTTTGATCCTTTAATGTCAATCTTAGAGCAAACTAAAATATGATCATTTGTTGTTAGGTTACAAACTTCTTTTTCAATAACCTCTCCGCGACTATCCAAAACAAAAAATTTATGATTCGGTGTGAATGAACTATCTCCGAATGCAGTTTTTATTTTATATAAATCAAATGGCCAGTCATATGCATATCTTCCAGTTAGGCGATCTTCTCCGAATTCTAACTTAGTTATGTCAACATTTACTACTTCTTTGTCTTCATCTTTTACGATATCTGAAATCGTCTTTATTTCACCATCTGCAAGTTGAATGTGTGTATTCGGATGACAACAACCGCTCGTGTATAATAAAAATAGAATATCATTTGCATCCATTTTTTCAGTTTTACATTCAGGACTTTGGTTCTTAGTTATTTCATTCCACCAAAGGTCTCTTCCTTGTTTCCAACTT
>CAYYPF010000180.1:0-2390 GCA_964473475.1 Microcaldota archaeon
AAAAATACAAATTAAAGCGGGCAATTGTAGTAACCAAGAATCTGTTTGAGATCAGAAAACAAAAAGGCAGAGAGATCCACTACGTCCCCATTTGGCTATTCCTACTTTTTCTTTGAAATTCTTACGGAAAAAGGTAAGAAAAATGCCATTTTCCTTACGGAAAAGCGTAAGGTTTAAGTTCCATCTTTTTTATTTGAACTTTTTCTCTAAGAATAATCTAATAAAGATATTTGAGTATAAAAATATACGGAGCGTCTGTCCGTTTGAAATTTTTTTTTCAAAGGACGACGCGAAAACGCGTCTGTCTTCTAGAGCTTTGAAAATCGGGCAAAAAAAGATTTTCAAAATTTGTCCACAAAGCGGACAACGGTTAGGATACCAGCTTCCCAAGCTGGCTACTCGGGTTCAAATCAGTCTTGAGTCTAGAGTCTTGAGTCTTGCAAACCAAGGTTCAGGACAGAAAACACAAGACACGAGACAGTGACTTTCCCGACAGACGCAAGTTTTTTTCTTAGGTAATTCCCCTTTTAAATGTTTTGTTGTAATAATTGTTATATATGGGATATGCACACAAATGGCCTACAGATCGTATTGGATCTAGAGTATGCGAAGTTCCTAGCTCAATAACCGGAAAAAATGGTGGTCAGGATATACATATGATTGATGCTGCAAGATTAATTCGTTCTTTCAGGATAGAAGACAAATTAAAAGGTCTGGGAATGCTTGGTGGAAACCCGGGTGCTATAACGCACGCTGTTTTGGTAATGGGTTACATCTCAAAGATTGAAGATGCACGCGCAATCGTCGCAGTTATAGAAGACAATGCTGTGTTGAAAGGTATTGCAATTAAAATTAGGGATTACCGTCTTTTCCAGGCAATTGTTGAAAGATTTGTAGATAATACTACTGTTTTAATGGATCTTCTCAAAAGTAGGGATGCTACTGAAATGGATCGGACAGATCTGGAGAATTCATTTAAACTTATCGTCGGCAAGCTTGGCCATGACAAGAACGCATTAAAAAAAATCGCGACTAATTTCGAATATAATGTTAGTGTTGCAATGTACGCAGTTAAGATGCTTGCAGATGATGCAGAGGCATTACAATGGGTTATTGACAAACTAGAATCGCTTAAACCGGAAAAACTCAATTTTTGGGATAGTTGGAGTGCTAGAGCGTGTAATGAACACTCTGGTCGTATGTGGCGTTGTGAGGCACCTATACGAGATGCCAAAGAACTACTTAAACCGCATCATCAAAATACAGAATTGGCAGCAGAGTTATCTTGCTTCCTTTAAAGAAATCTATAATCATTTGTTTATCCAAGTTCCCTTTATTTTTAGTCAAAAATCTAAATGAATCAAAACAATTAATAATTAAGCTCAGGATACTCAACTCCCTTCTCTTTTACAATCTCTCCAGCAACCTTTGCTTCAATTCCATTTTTCTTTGCAATCTTAATTATCTCATCTGGGACTCTAGTTGCAACAACCATTCCATTTCCCATATTCCAGGTCTTATAAGCCTCTTCAGTAGAAACCTTTCCAATCTCCATACAAGTTCTCATGAGTTTACAAGGCTCAAATAAATCCTCAAATTTTGCTCCAAGCCCACTTGCTCTAAGCATTCTTCCAACTTTCTCAGGAATTCCTCCTCCTGTAATATGAGCTACTCCGCTAACCTTTCCAAACATTTCCACTACTGCTTTTGAATAAATTTTAGAAGGAGTTAATGCTTGTAAGAGTGTATTCTTATCCCAATGATTTTCCATTATTTTTCTAACTAGGGAAAATCCATTAGATCTGAATCCCTTTTCTTTAAATGAAACTAATTTATCCCCAACTTTTAATTCCTTTCCAGTAAGTAAATTTTTCTTCTGTGCAAACCAAACTAATCCTGCACCCCAATTATACGCATATTCATTCATTCCTCCAATTCTTTTTCCTAATTCAGCAATCTCCCCATTAATTACTGCTACATTTGCTTCTTTTGCTGCTTCTACATATCCTTTTGCAAGCTGTTTTACAATTCCAATCTCTAATTTATTCACATCTAAAATTGATCCAATAAGTGCTGGCTCTCCTCCTCTCATAATTGCATCATCGCAGACCATTGCAAAAAGATCAAAAGCCATTGTATCGTGCTTGCCTAATCTTTCTGCAATCTCTACCTTAGTTCCAATTCCATCAAAATTCATTCCTAGAAAAGTTCCTTCTGGAAGTTTGGAAATATCCACTGCTCGGAATCCAGAAAAATCCTCAAATGGAGAAACAATTTCTCCAAGTTTTCCTTTTCTATTTTTCCAGGTTTCCCTTGCAGCATTATACATAATTGTGGAGGCATCATTGCCTACTTCTACATTAACTCCAGAGTCAGAATAAGTTGTCATA
>CAYYPF010000181.1:0-2365 GCA_964473475.1 Microcaldota archaeon
TATCATTGCACAAAATTATTTTATAACTATGCACATTTTAATATTATATTTGACAAAATAAGGCTTGATAATGATGATAAAAGGAATATCCAACTGACCCGTTCCTATTTACGGATAAACAACCAGACTCCTTGGTATTGTTACTATTTCCTACAAAATAACCAATGCCATTATTATTTGCTGTTGCTGAAACATAAGGGGTAGCACCACTTACTCTCTCTTTCTCATAAATATCACGTCCTGACTCAATTTCTGCAACATCCTGAATAAAAAACTCCGCCCATTCCTTATCCTCCAATGCTTCTACTTTTTTATAATCCTGCAATTTTGAAAGTTTTTTTGACACAAACTGTCTGTATTTATCCAGCTTTTCTTGCTCTTTTTTCCTCATATAGGCTTCCATAAAGGGATAGTCTGGATTGCCTAGGGAATCAATTGGCAGCAATATCTTGCTTCGTCTAAGTCTAGTTAACGTTGCGCCATTACCGCCCCAATTGAACTTGCCCATCTGCCTAACAATCAAAGGAATTAAGAATTGAGCTACTTGTTTGTTCAAATGTTCATTTTTTAGAACTTGGATATTTTGACCTGTATAAAATTCTTTTGGTTGATAAAACACGGATTGAGTATCAAGTCCAATAGTTATTACATTTCCTTCATCTAAGCCATATTTTTCAGACTGTTTAGCAACAAAAGAATCATAGCCATTATTCTTTTCTGACCTTGTTATGTATGGAATTTCCCCTGCCTTTGTAACTAGTTTATTTCTATCAATGCTACTCGATGTTGAGTCGATTTCAAACAAATCTTCAAAAACAAACTCTTTCCATTTTTTATTTTGTATATTTTGTAAATCTAAGTCCATGATTAGTTTATATTCTCAAATAAATATTCCCTATCTTGCATAACCATATTAAATTCAAAGGTTAGGTAGTCGCCTATTGTCTGCTCAAGGTCTGCTGCTTTTGGTATTTCATCATTAAAGTAGTAGAAAGAGTGTAGCCATTCATCATCTGCTTCTATTGTGGTTGTAACCATAAATTTAGAATCAGCAGGCGCTCCATGTAACCAGCAACTTAGCAAGTGCGCTTTCTTTTCTTTTGCTCTTTCAGTTTCAATTAGTCCGATGTGTTTGCTTACAATAAATCCATCATCTTCAAAATTGATAAACTTACAGAATTTTTGTGGATTGTGTGGCTGATGTGCTGTGAATACAGCAATACACGCATTTGTACCTATTCCATAAAATGTATTTTTGTTTAGTGTGATAACGCCTTCAAGCGTATGCTTTTTAAATAATCGCTTTTTGACTTGCTTATCTTCACTTGTTTTCCCAACCATTGTTGATTGTGGAATGATAACCACTGCACGTCCTTTGTCCGCTAAGCCATCAAGTAAATGCTCTACAAAATGAATTTCTGATAAATGCGCTGTATCTTTACCTTTTGCCTGTGAATAGGGTGGATTCATTAAACCGACTGTATAGTTATTTGCCCGAATTGCTTCCACATTTCTTCTTAAAAAATCATCTTTCAGAAGGTTGCTTTTACCATCTCCACGCAAAATCATGTTGGTTGTAGCAATTGAGAACATATCTTCTCTAATCTCAATTCCGTGTATTCTACCTCCTTTGATTTTCTTTGCCTCGCTTTTATCTGCCTGTTCTAGCATTTTGTGCATAGCAGTTATTAAAAAGCCACCTGTTCCGCAAGTTGGGTCAAAAACAATGTCCTCTGGCTTCAAATCTATTAAATCGCAAAATAGTTCTGTAATGTGGCTTGGAGTGAGCACTACGCCTAGCGTCTGCCCATCGCCACCGCTATATCGGATAAACTGACCGTAAAATCGACCCAAAACATCCTCTTTTGTATTTGTAACCACACTTGCATAAACATTCTTCTTTAAGTATTCAGTGAAGTATTTTAGCGGTGTTTTTTGTAGTCTTTCGTCAACTTGGTTAAGTATCGTTCTATCTTTTACGATGTTAAATTGGCTTAATACCTGTTCTTTCTTGGTTTCTGGTTTAACCTCAACACGGGTCATGTGAGTAGAAAGTGCATCGAAAATGATGCTACCATCTGTTTTTACGCTGTCGCCTCTCAATGAGTCGACAATGTTTGAATTTTCTCTCAAAGCAAGTAGTATTGCAGATACGACCAAAGGCTTTTCGGAGTCACCTAACTGTCCATAGTTTCGTAAATGTTCGTGAAGTTCGGCTGATTTTTTCAGAATTTCTTGAAGCTCAACTGTTTCAGGCGGTGTTTCTTCTAATACCTGTTCACGGTAGTATTTGTTAATATTTTCTCCTGCAAAGTTCTCAAAATTTTCCACTTGTTGAAGCAGTTTGTAACCGTCCTTGCCAACA
>CAYYPF010000182.1:0-2352 GCA_964473475.1 Microcaldota archaeon
CTCATTCACCCACGGCTAAAGCCGTGGATCTCTGCCGCGAAGCGGCCGTTTTAGAGAATATCAAAGCATGGAAAAATGCTTGGGATATTTCTTTACAACCAACTCTTTGCCCTAATTCAATTAGTTGATATAAATTATGTTGCGCTACCCTTTTTACCCGTATAAGCATCAACTAACTTACGAAACCAATCAGGTAAATTATCTTGTTTGAGACTATCAAATCCAAATGGTTGTCCAATTGTTCTTAAAAGTCTCGATTCAACCATTGTTATATCTGTCTCACTACCTGGTTCAATTTTTATTTCTCGACCAATTTCGGCTAAGCCCTCAATTATTTTGGGCAATTCGGAAACTTTTTCTCTTCCTATCTGTCTAAAAGTCGTAGCCATAGCAGCAACAGTTTCAATTGACTGACCTTCTTCAACTTGGTCTGCTAAAAAATCCATCTCAGCCAAATATGTTTCTGTCAATAAAATATAAAATTGTATTTTTTCAGATTCAATAGCAGGCAAAACATCACCATCAGAATATTCTCTTGCTCGTGCTATTTGCTCTTGTGTACGAGTCTGTCTATCTCTAAATACCTGCGTTGCAACTTTTAAATATTTCTGTCTATCTGATAATGGCTTTGATATAGCTTTGGGGGCAGAAGGAAGCTCGGCTAAATCAATTATCAATCTGCCAAGAGAAGCCGTTTCTCTACCCAATTTTAAGATAACATCCTCTGTTTTATCGGGTAACTGATATTCTGCTCTATCTGAAGTCCTGACAATGTCCATCATTGTTTGTCGATAGTATGTTCGCGCTACTAAAGAATCATCAGCATCAAACCCCGCATAGTCTAAAATTCTTCTAAGTAGAGGTGTTTGTGTTTCAGTTTGACCAGGCGATATAGGAATATCCTTTTCTCCAGATGGTTCATATACTATCGGAACTGTCATCATTATTGCTTTAATTGACTTCGGTGTAATGAGAACTCCATCTCGACATGCAGGAGTATAAACATCTCTTATATCATCATGTCCGCTTATTAACGGACCTATCTGATGCACGTTTTCGAATCGTTCGCCGACTTCAAGACAAGCATAATAGAAATCATTTATTTCTTGTTGTGTGTATCCATCTTCTAGTAAGGTCTCCGTTAACTTTCCAAATGTCGCTTCAACTCTTTGAGTATTATGTTTAGCAAGGGATACTCTTACCCTTAAAGAAATATCGGGATTCCCATGCTTTCTTCCTTTCTGTTCACGAGCAGCATTTCTCATAAAATCAACAAAATCATCCTCACTGCCTCTAGGTATAGTAGTTGACACAAACTGAAATTCAGCAGGTCTTATTTCTCTCCAAGTTCTGTAAATATCAGTGAAATTGTGTTCTCCATCTCGGTAGTCAAAGGGGTCGGAATCCCAATATAGCGATGGTTCTTTGAGAATTGTATAACCATATTTACGGAGAAAAGTGGTCACAGAATCAAAAGAGTATTTGGCTTCAACCCCCTTCTTCTTACCAAATAAACAAAAGGGGCAGTTACCATTACATCCTTCTGTAAGTTGTATGCCAACTAACTGAGAAATCATTCTTTCTCTTTCTGTTTCCGTAAATGTTCCAAGTTGTTCCATTATGTTGACAGTTTCCGCATTTCTAGCATCTTTTTCATGGTCTAAATCCCACTTTATTCTTAGTTGTTTTTTTGCTTCCTGGGCAATTTTCACATCCTGACTACCCGCTTGGGCAGTAAGTAAATCTACGTTCAATACCTCCTGACCCAATCCCTCTCTTTTGTCCTGGAAATATTTCAAATATGGATATTCATTAGGAGCAACAGATTCACTCATTTTTTTGTTTTTTGAAATTTAGAAAAAAATTCATCCTCTTTTTTATAAAGTTTACCTAAGAGTTCAGAAATCTTTTTAACTTTCTCCTTACTTTTCTGGCTATATTCAGGTTTCTTTTTATCGTCTTTCATGACTACATGATACCAAAAATCCATAAATTATGAAAATATCAATTTTATCAATATTCTATTGAATAAATTTATGAAATATGCGAACATATAGTAGTAAAAGTTTTAGTCTTTTAGTTTCAGCCACAGGCTTAGTATAAGGTTCAGCCTTTTATATCTGTGGCATTTTTTATGGCAAAACTAAAAGACAAAATACCAACTTTTATAGACCTATTCTCTGGCTGCGGTGGTTTATCGCTTGGCTTTGAAATGGCAGGATTTAAGTCAATCCTGGCCTGTGACTTCTGGAAGCCTGCTTGTTTGACTTTTAAGAATAACTTTCTTAACTGTCCTCTCGGTAGTGTATAACTTCATTGTGTAAAGATTCTCATAAAAACGGTTAAAAATTA
>CAYYPF010000183.1:0-2307 GCA_964473475.1 Microcaldota archaeon
GCCTTATTGGCAATGAAATACCCCTTGGAACAGTTTACATATCAACCTCAGAAAAAGCAAGAGGTTTTGCAAACTATATTTTTCTTGGCCTGTCTGTTCTATTGAATGTTTTGTTAATATGGAAAAGATAAACATAGGAATTCCTGTTAAGTTCTTTTCCAGCTACGAGCGAAGTGACATATAAAGAATATACATCAAGGGGGATATTTCGTCGTAGTCGTTTTAATTAGTTGTAGGGGTAGGGCGTTTATAACTTAGTTAGAATCGTAGTAATAATTTCGTGTCTCATTGTTTTTATGTGTTATCTTAATAAGATTTTTCTTTAATAATACTCTTGAACCCCATAGAGATACTTTCTGTCTGCTACATCCAACTGCATCTGCTATTTCCTGTGCAGATAATGCTTCTGACTCATTTGGAGTACCTCCAATAATGCCTAAAATTTTGATTTCAACTTCTGCATAATTTCCTTCTGTTTTTGGTAATTCCTTATGGATTATTTCTTGGAGAACTAAATCACATTCATAACATCTCTTTACTTTATGTTTTGACATTTCTTCTTCTGTGTAGATTTTGCCGCATTTAGTGCATTTGTAACTTTTTATTTTCTCACTGACAAAATAAGCGTCATACTTGCTTAGTATAGAATCATAAATAAATCTAGCGGCAGTAAATTCGTCTTTCTCTTCCGCAAATTTTATGTTATTTTCTACACAGATGTCAAAATCAAAACAATACAAATTGTATTTGCCACCATATTTTGATGTTCTGCTCTCTTCAAGTAGGTGTATTAAGAAGTTTTCACAAAAAATATTTAAGTAATCTTTTCTTATAGGGTCAATTAAAAAATGACTAGCCGGTCTATCTGTATTTTTCTTCTTTTCATCATTCGCCTTTTGTAATAGATCACTCCATAAATCCATATAAAAACCAGAAATTATTCTTTTTTTAATAGCTCCTTGGAATTGTTTGAAATAATTTTTTCTTGCACAACTAATACCATAATTAATTTCCATAACTCCAATTTCATTGGAATTCTTACTAGTTTGACTTTGCATCCATGCATTTTGTAAAACCAGTCCTAGGGTTCTAGTGACTCCCAGTGACTCTCGAGATAATCTAAAAAATAAATCTTCTCTCTTCATTTTGAAGATTTCTTCAAATTTTTTATTTGGGCAATAAGACTCTAATCTTTTAAGAATGACTTTCTCAACAAATTCCTGCATCTTTTTAATTGCTGGAACTGTTCCCCCAAATCTCTCAACATATTCATTTAGGTCTAAAGGAATATGAAATAAATCCCTGCCAATTATTATCTTTTCCCCAAAATCGTATCTATCAGTAATCACACCTATTTTAAAGAACATATTTATTTTTGAGCCTAACAATTTCTTAAGAAGAATGGAAAAATTTTTTTGAGACTCATAATTCAAATCTGAAAATTCATCTATAAAAACTAGGATGCTATCAATTTCAGCTTTTCTCCTAATTTCGTTAATTTTGTTATAGAACTCTTGAATATTTAAACCCTTTATTTGATTAGATTGAGTTATTTTTTCACTTTCATTAGTTTCTGATATGCTTGAACCGATTGAAGGACGGTTTAAATTAAGTTCTGCATTAATATTAGATTCTTTTCCTGTTTTTTCCTTAAGTTGGATATTACTTGTCCTTCCAGAAAGAATGGTAATCCCTTCTACTAATATTTTTTCAATATACTCAAGATCATTCAAAGCTGGATTCTCATCTTTAAAAATTAGCAACTTTTTTTTATCAAACATAATTTCTAATTGTCTCTTTAATGAGTCAATAATTTGCCTGACAAAATGAATCTCAATTAAATCATGAGACTCATTCGATATAAATATATCATTACAATTACTTAAATCTATAAATATAGGTAATATCTTTTGATTTCCGAAAATATTCTGTTCATTTTTTAGTTTAGGGGATATTGTTTTAAGGCATTCGTAATACGCCCTAAATAAGAGGGCTGTTTTTCCTGAGCCTCTTCTGCCAGAAATGAAATTGTCTTGTTTTTGTAAAATGCTACCGACAGTATTATAAAAATCTATATAATAACCTTCTAATTTTTTAAGTTGTTCTAAATCATCAATAGATATATAATCTGCCCTTAATATAGAATTAAACGCTTCAGTTAATTTTGGGATTTCTTCTATTGATACTGCCATTGTGGGTATTACTTACCTCTTCCATACAATATGACCATTGATATTATTTTTTTCATAAATTTGTAAAACATCTTCACAGAATTTCATTAATTCTTTATCATTATTGTTTTTCGCT
>CAYYPF010000184.1:0-2289 GCA_964473475.1 Microcaldota archaeon
TAGGAATTGTTACTGATTCCAGGTCCTGGGGATACAGTGTGGATATAAATCTTCCATATACTGGAGGAATATCTGCAAAGTTTACAAGAGTAAAATTCTCTCTTGGGGACATTATAGTAGGGAGAGTAAGTTTCCTTAATTCAAATGGGGATATTGATCTTTGTGATGTAAAAAAACTTTCAAGAGGAAAGCTCTTCAAGGTTCCAGCCTCCAAGGTTCCAAGAATTATTGGAAGGCAGAGCAGCATGATCAATATGATTCGCGATGCAACAGGCACTAGCATATCTGTAGGCAATAACGGCTACATTTGGGTAAGTGAACAAGGAAACATCCCGCTTGTAATGAAGGTAATTGATGAGATTGTAAAAAATGCCCACAAGCAGGGGCTCACAGACAAGATCTCAAAATTCATAGGTAAAAACGTTCCACCAGGAACAGTAAAACCTAGAACTGAATCAGTTGCTCCAGAACCAGGCGCAAATAATGAATTTTGCGAAGAGGAAATTCAGAGGTGAATCCCATGGGCGGAAATAAACAACTTATGATTAATGGAAAAAGATTAGATGGAAGGGAGCCAGAAGATTTAAGGCCAGTTATTATGAAAGTCGGAATCCTAAACAACGCAGAAGGTTCTTCTTATATTCAGTGGGGAGGAAACAAGGTTCTATGCGGAATTTTTGGTCCAAGGGAATGCATTCCAAAACACGAGGCAGATCCATTCAAGGCATTAATTAAATGCACATATTCAATGTCTCCATTTGCTTCTAAAGAGGAGCATGGAAGAAGCGGACCAAGCAGAAGAAGCACAGAAATCTCAAAGGTAATTAAGGAGGTTTTTGAGAATTTAATTTTTGCTGAAAAATATCCAAGAACACAGATTGATATTTTCATTGATGTCTTGCAGGCAGAAGGAGGCACGCGGGTAGCTTCTGTAACTGCTGCAGCACTTGCACTTGCAGATGCAGGCATTCCAATGAGGGATATGGTCTCTGCAGTTGCAATTGGAAAAACAGATGGAAAGTTAATTCTTGATCTTGGAAAAGAAGAGGATAATTTCGGCCAATCAGATATGCCACTTGCAATTTCCTCAAAAGATAATAGCATTCTTCTCTTGCAGATGGATGGCCTTCTTACAAAAGAGGAAGTAGAAACTGCATTGGGAATGGCAGAACGAGGCGCAGAAAAGCTAAACAAAATGCAAAGAGCTGCTCTGGAAAAGAGATATGAAGAGGATGTTGAACCATTCAAAATGTAAAGGTGAAAATTATGGGTTCTGATATTAGGGATATTATAATCAACAAAACCAAAAGAGAGACGCTCTTAAGTTTGTTGAGCAAAGGAGAAAGAGTAGATGGTAGAAAATTCGGGGACTATAGGCCAATTGAAATTCAAAAAAAAGTAATTGATACTGCAGACGGTTCTGCGATTGCAAAAATTGGAAAAACCAATGTTCTTGCAGCAGTTAAATTTGCAGTTTCAGCACCTTACCCGGACAGGCCAAAGGAAGGTACAATGATTGCAGGTGCAGAATTTCTGCAACTTGCCCATCCGAGATTTGAGAGCGGCCCTCCAAGGGAAGAGGAAATTGAGCTTGCAAGAGTAGTTGATAGGGGAATAAGAAGCTCAGAAGCAATTGATTTCAATTCCTTTTTTATTGAGGATGGAAAAATTCTTATAATGTTCCTGGACTTTTATGTTCTTGATGATGGGGGGAATATGCTGGATACTGCTGGCCTTGCAGCTGCAGCAGCACTCACATGCACACGCGTTCCTAAGGTAGAAAAAGGAGCAATTGTAGTTGGGGAATATGACCGGGACCTGAATCCAAAGGTTCTTCCAGTTCCAGTAACCTCAGTAAAAATCGGCCACTATTGGGTTACAGACCCAATCATTGACGAAGAAGAGGCATGCGATACCCGTGTAACAATTACCACTACTGGTGAGCACATATGTTCTATGCAAAAGGGACAGGGAAAGCTCTCAAAGGACGAACTGCTAAACAATATAAATATTTCCCTTAATATAGGTAAAGATATAAGGCGATTACTGTGAAGAGTGTAAGATACGGAAGAAGAATCAGAATGCTTGCAACAACAGCAGACGTTACTAAAGTGAAGGCTTACGAATGCCCTAAATGCGGAAAGATAAAGGTAAAGAGAAAATGCTATTCAATTTGGAAATGCAGATCCTGTGATACTGTTTATGCAGGTGGAGCATATACGTTTCTTACTCCAACTGGTCAGACAGTAAGGAGAATTGTTCAGGAAATGATGAGCGGATAAAAACAAT
>CAYYPF010000185.1:0-2255 GCA_964473475.1 Microcaldota archaeon
ATATGATTGTATCTAGTATTTCAAATACGTTTCTTATCAGAACGGGATAATTTTTTCCCCATTTGTAGCTCTTATGACTGTAGAATAAGTCCTTGAGAGTATAGAACGAAAACGATCCTTTGTAAAGAAGCGGTTTCTTATCTCTTACCTCTTTTACACCTTCCAGCATTTTTCTAAGCTGCAGTTGATTTATATCCGTATAATGCTTACAGATTTTAAACGCACTGTTTGTCTTAATATAAAACAAAAAATCAAATACTGCACTCTCATATTTCTTTTCCATATTCAAATGGTTAAATATATCAGTTGCCTCTTTATCTTCAAGATTTTGAAAGAGTCCACTAACATTTCTTTTAAGGGCGTCGATATTCACATTGAGATCTCTTACATATATTTGGGATTTCGGGATCACGTAAAATTTAATTCCGAGATAATTAAAGTTCAGATTGTTATCAATCCATTTTATTCCACTTTTGGTATTTTTATAACATTCAACACATATAGAAAGAGATTTGTATGCATTTTCAATTTCCATATCTTCAAAAAATCCGGGTTTATCCGTAATATAAAATTTTGAGGGGATATCGATCTTGCCTGTGACGTTCTTTATTTTCCCGCAGATGTGACATACTTTATTGGTTTTCAGCTCTTTTTCATCAAAACTTTTGCCCACCTTTTCTTTTTCCAAAATTTCCAGGTATTCTTTGAAAAACTCTGGGTATTCGTTTATTGGTTTTCCATTAAAGTATGCTAGACAACATTGAATGTCTTTTCCTTTTGCATTGTTGCTTCCGAAAAGCTCCTTTATTTTTTTATCGAATTTCAATTTCTGTTCTTTTTCTGTATCATTCTTAATGTCTGCATAGAGTAACTCTAAGTCTGCAGTATTCAATGCTTGCGGAGAAATTCTTTTTATATTGCCTCCTTCATACTCATACAGTTCCTTCATCTTCTCAACATATTCCTTTACTTTACTGAATTTATGTGGTTCTTTTCCTGATTCTTCGTTAAGCCATTCTTCCAAATCCTCGATAACACTTCCAAAAAAGATCAAAGAGGGGCTAAACGTATTTAGATATATTTTTTTGGAATTTCCTTTTGAAGAACTAATAAAGTAATTATTGCCCTCGCGAAATTGATCTCCCTTAACTATGGATACTTTTTTGTTTTCTAAGTCAAAGTCAAAAATTATTGGATGAATCGTCACCTTTTGTGGTTCCTCACTTCTCTTTCCATAAACCTCAATCATGGTTTTGGGTTTTTCCATATAGCTTTCAATTTGGTCTTCCTTGCTTTGATCTAAGAGTTTAATAGCAGCGCCTATCCTAGCAAAGTTTTCAAGCATGCTTGTGCACCTCCTTCATCATAAACCCCATTCCATACGAATTGTAGGCTCCAAATCCAGTATCAAAAAGTGTGTTTATTGCTTCAATGGACTCTCGTAAACAATCTTCTTTTAGTTTTATTCTCACTCTACTGCCAATTACAAAATAGGGTTTTCCGTTCTGAAGTTCGAATAACGGGATGGTTGCTTTCCAATGTTTCTCCATCCGGGTTATTTCAAAATTGCTGACGATAGATGTTTCTTTAATTCCAAGTTTTATTATCTTTCTTGCGAGATTTTTTTCCAGAGCAGATATAAAAAGTTTTGGATCTTCTACACAATTTTTAGCCAAAACGCGATGCTCTCCAAAAAGAACATATCTTGGCACACCTTCGCTTTTTTCAAAATTACTAAGAACAATTGGGGTATCTGAGCAAAGTATGTCTCCAGAATGAATTTGTATTTGTTGAGGGGTAACCTCTTCGATTAGAAATCTGCTCATTTTAAGATTTAATTCAGGTTTTTCTCTAATCAGTTCGTTAAATTTCATTAAAAGTGTCATGCCAACCTCTTTCTTAGGTGTTGAGATAATTATCTGGTACCTGTCCTTCTTTGGATCAGAGCAAAGTTCTGGATTGTCGTACAGGTTCCCCTCAGGTCCGAATTTTCCGCGTATATCGCTAAAACAAAAAGGAGAAACCTTGTCTTCCGTGTCGTGGATTTGTTTTACTTCGTCAAACGGAGAGTCATTAAGTATAGAATATAAAAAAGATTGCATAGATATTCTATAATGGTATTCGAATTCTCTACGAGCACTTTTCTGCAAAGAACGCAAAATAATATTTATTCTCATTTCAATCCCTCACACCCTTATCCTTTCTCATCTTATCTTTTTTAACCTTCCTCAGCACAGTGTTATTTCGGTGCAATT
>CAYYPF010000186.1:0-2211 GCA_964473475.1 Microcaldota archaeon
TGGATTTACTTTTTTTACTTCATCAAAATTATTTTCAGATGCACCAAAATGCTGGATTACATCGCATAATGCTCTTTTTAGGATTGCTTCTTTTTCTAGGTATCTTTTCTTTGTAATTATGGGTTTAACGTTGTTTGGCATGTCCATTATGGTTGTGAAGCCTCCTGCTAAGGCTGCTCTTGTTCCGCTTTTAACATCTTCCTTATGAGTGTCTCCTGGATCCCTTAGATGAACGTGAGGATCTACCATTCCTGGAAGTACCAACAATCCTTTTGCATTTATTGAGAATCTTTTGCTCCAGTGTTCTGGGAATTTTCCTAGTTTTTTAATATATTTACCATCTAGAAGAATATCAGTTTCAATTAACTTTCCATTTTGGTAAACTTTACCATTAACAATAATCATGATTAGAAATCAGTAATTAGTATTAAAAAGATATCTGAATTCGATAGGAATAAAAATTGATGGAATGTAAATATTTTCTTACAGTTGGGTCCGTAGTCGAAATCATCTGGCATAAGCCTGATGACGGGATTGGTCAGACGTTTGTCTTACACACAAAAGAGCGGAGGTTCGATTCATCGACAGCTTTCAGAAAAGCTGTTGGTGAGGAAATCCTCCCGGGCCCATCATATTTTAATAATTATTCGAACATTCATTATTTATGAAAAAAGGAACTATTCTGTTTATTCAGACAGGCGGGACAATTGATTCTAAATTTGATCCTTATAAAGTAGATAAAAATAAATTAGAGGCTCGTTTTGAAGAAATATAAAAATAGTGCTTAGAACCTTCTTCTTCCCTGAGGTGGACTAAAACTCTTTACAAATAAATTGTGTCTTTCTTTTCCTTCAATTTCGCCCATTATTCTGTTTACAAATACTGCAACTGGATCTGAAAGTCCGGTTCTTTTCTTCACATCTGCAAAGGATTCGAATGGACCAATCTCTCTTTCCGATAATATTAGTTCCATATTTTTTTTCCCTACACCTGGAAGTAAATCTAAAGTATGAACTCTTATTGAAATTGGACCTGCTCTGTTCAAAAACAGAATAAATTCTTTTTCTCTTTCTGTTACTAGTCTCTTAAGGCCTAAAGGAAGATAATCTTTTGCAGAAGTGCTCAACTCATCGAAATTAATTTTTCTTTTAATTCTGTCTACTTCATCCCGATCATTCTTTCCGACATAAACTTTTTTTCCTAGAAATATAGATGCATCTGGTTTAACTGTTGCTTCAAGCAGAGTAAAGAAACTGCAGCCTAAAAGCTGGATCAAAGGCTCTTTTCTTGAATCAGAGGCCTTTCCTGCAGGTAAATACTCCACAACCAATGCATATTCTTCCATGATCACACCTATTTGAATAATTTAACAATTGCTGAGATCTCTTCATCAGAAAGCTCTACGTTATCCTTTAACATAATAGCTTTCAAAGTATCTGGAGTTTTAGGTGTAAGATCTACAATCTTAATTGCAGTTTCCAAAGGAATTTCATTAATTTTCAAAACATCTTTTAGTAGTTTTTCAGATTCCTTTGTAGAATGCTTCAAAAATACCTCTAAATGTTCAAAAACAGCTTCCTGTTCATAACCTAGGTCCCCTACTTTTTTCCTTGCTTTTAATATATCTTTCACTCTGGCGAGTGATGCTGGTTCAGAAGATAGAACTTTCATAATAATCACCTATAATTTTTTAAGATGCAGAGAGGATGCAATTAGCTCCTTTTTTGAGTTTCCGTCCTTTACCTCAACTAAGTAGCATTTACCTCTTATACCCTTAATCTGCCCTCGTCTTCCCTGAAATCTCAGGTTTGGAGCTCCCTTGATATTGGGTTTTACCGAGACTACTATACTCTCGCCTATTTTAAAAGATTTAACAATATCAGTAACTGTATCTCTCCTTCTTTTTCTTAACTTCTTGGTATTTCCAGATAATGAACCTCTAGAGTTCCTTGCCATTGCTAACACCCACCTTGTATATATACTAATTAGATTATAGTGATAGCCTTTTTAAATCCTTATGTAGTAGTTTATTTATAAATCGTCTGTGGGAATGGTGTAAATATGAAAAAAAGAAAGTTTGTAATCACGAATATGGTAGCTTCGGCTAGTCTAGGGTTGGAATTAGATTTATTCTCATTAGCTCAGAAGATAAAGGAAGTTGAATATGAACCTGAACAGTTTCCGGGTGCTATTCTAAAATTCAAAGATCCA
>CAYYPF010000187.1:0-2210 GCA_964473475.1 Microcaldota archaeon
TTCTTGAAAGAAGGGTTGGTGAAGTAAAACATGAAATAGGGGCTTCGTCCCTATAACCCCACCGTTCGCTCCTTCTCGGCGACCGAGACGCCAGGCAGATCGTCGTTGCATACTACAGACCTTCCGATATGTTTGTGATGATGGTTAAAGTTCCAGATACAGACGTCGCAAAAATAGAAGCAGTTTTGGAGAAAGATTCTAAGAGGAGAAGTTTAAAAAGACTGCTTCGAGGAATCACATATCAAAGCAACTTAACCATGGTTAAGTAAAAACCTTTTTTGGTTAACTTTATAAATATTAAGGATTATATAAGAACATTTATATATTATAATGTTCTATTAATTAAAACAATGTGATATGAAATGTCAGTTAAAATATTGATTAAAAAATTGAACCTGATGGATGAAAAATTCATAACTAGTGAGCTGCTTAGGGAATACTGTAAAAAATTAAATATCGGGTATTACAGCGCAATACGATATTTACTTACACACCGATACGTGCATAGAATATTGCGGGGAATATTCTACAAACCAAGTTTTGAGGAAAGAAAACTTAAGAAAATTGATATTGATTATATGGAAGCAATAGCTGAAGCCCTAAGAATAAAAAAAATTAAAAACTGGTATTTTGGACTGGAATCTGCATTAAAACTCAATAATGCAACTCATGAATATTTTGCAATTGATTTCTTGATAAATGATACTATATTCAGGGCAAATCCAATAACTGTACTTGGCCATAAGGTCAGATTCATAAAAATAAAAAAAAGATTGTGCGAATTCGGCATTGAAAAATTTTCGCAAAAATTTTTCAGCTATGGTAAATTATCAAATTTACCATTCAATAAAAAAAATAGGTTGAGGTTCTCTGATCTGGAGAAAACAGTCTTGGATATTGTTTACCTTTCAAGATATAGTAATTTGAGCGATATAGAAATTAAAAATAAAATAACAAATTTGCTTGGGTACTGCTCTAAGAACAAATTGCTGAAATATTCTAAAAAATATAATAAAAAAGTATATACGTTTATAGAGGGAACCATATGAAAAAGCTCATAGATTACCTTTCTTCAGAAACAGGAATAAAAAATAAGGGCCTTATAGAAAAGGATATAATTCTACATAACCTTTTGATTAAGATATCGCAGGATGATTATTTCAGAAATAACTTTGCTTTCAAAGGAGGAACCTGCCTGATAAAATGCTATTTTGACTATTATAGGTTTTCAGAAGACCTTGATTTTAGCTGGATTGAGCAAAGCGAGTTCAAGAATAAGAGCCAAAAAGAGATAAGGAAAATCTTATCTGAAAAGATCAATAGAATAATGCACATATTATCTAGATTCATAGAAGAACTAGGGCTTGAATTTAAGGCTAACAAGACAAATAAGGAATATGTTGAACTTGGGGGAAGCAACAAGTTTGCAACATTTAAACTATGGTATAAATCAGCAGTTACGGACAGAAAACAATTTATCAAAATCCAGATAAATTTTATGGAATTTTTCAAATATGGATTCAACACTTGCAAAGCATCATCTATAATCAAGCCCCTTAATCCAAAGGAATTTGAATTCTTATTTCCAGAACATGCGCATATTCTTTCAAATCCAGAGTTAAAGTGCTATGATGTGAAAGAGATTTTAATTGAAAAATTCAGGGCAATCCTTACAAGAAGGGGAGTAAAGGCCAGGGATTTCATAGACATTTTTCTAATAGCCAAAAGAGAAAAAATCAACCCTAAGGAACTGGAAAATGAAATTTTAGAAAAAATAAGGTTTGTGCTGAAATATGAGAAATACGTTCAAAATCTGGAAAATTTCAAGCTTGAAAAGTTTGTGCTGGGGGAAGAGGAAAAATTGCTTCTTAAGCCCATCTCAGAGGGTTTTGAGGAGTTTCTAAAAAACACGCATGAATTCTTGGACAAAATATATGAAAAGTTAAAGGTAGAAAACAGGGCTTAGTTTCTGGGAAATAGTTGAGAATTGGATTAGCCATTTTGATAAGAGGTTAGGAGATTGACTAGACGCGATAGTTGCTTCCACTCATTTTTGTCTCATCATGCTTTCTAGTTCGCATGGTTCTTCTGGTATTCTTGGCCCCAGTACTTTGTGCCCATTATCTATAATTTGTACATCATCTTCAATTCGTATACCTGATACCAGCATAAATACATTTGAACTGTTGTTCAAAATTTGATTTCTAAAA
>CAYYPF010000188.1:0-2196 GCA_964473475.1 Microcaldota archaeon
TGAAAAGAAAATAATTGAAAGAGAAAGACCAGATTCGTTATTAGCAACAGTTGGTGGACAGACTGCACTAAACCTTGCAATTGAGTTGGAAAAAAGAGGAATTCTGGATAAATATAACATAAAGCTAATCGGAACTGGATTAGAATCCATAAAAACTGCAGAAAGCAGAAAATTATTCAATGAATTAATGAATAAAATAAACATTCCAATATTGAAAAGCTATTCAGTAAAGGATCATGAGCCTGCGCATAAATACGCTAATGAGATAGGTTATCCAATAATAGTAAGACCGGGGTTTACTCTTGGTGGAACTGGAGGGGGTTTTGCAGAAAATAAAAAAGAATTAGAAGAATTACTAAAAAGTGCTTTCAAATTAAGCATGAATCACGAGGTGTTGATTGAGGAAAGCGTATGCGGGTGGGAAGAATTCGAATACGAGGTTATTAGAGATTCGCAAGATAACTGTATAATAGTCTGTAATATGGAGAATATGGATCCCATGGGAATTCACACTGGAGAAAGTATTGTTGTGGCACCCTCGCAGACACTAAGCGATAGGCAACACCAGAAATTTAGAAATGCAGCTCTAAAGATAATCAGAAGCTTAGATATCCGGGGATCTTGTAATGTCCAGTTTGCATTAAATAGAACAAATGGAGAATTCGTAGTAATTGAGGTAAATCCAAGACTTTCGAGATCGTCAGCGTTGGCTTCTAAAGCAACTGGTTACCCTATTGCAAGAATTGCAACAAAGATAGCTTTGGGAAAAACACTTAAAGAAATAAAAAACCCAATAATTGGAAATAGTGCTGCCTTTGAACCCTCGTTGGATTATCTTGTAATCAAAATTCCTCGTTGGCCATTTGATAAATTTTCAGGTGCGAATAGAGTACTCGGAACTCAAATGAAAAGTACTGGGGAAGTTATGGCCATAGGAAGAACGTTTGAAGAAGCCTTGCAAAAAGCAATACGGGGATTGGAGATAAAAATACCTAAAAAGATCAATTCTGAAAAGGAGTTGTATCCCGCAACTGACCAAAGATTATTTGCAATAATTGAAGAATTTAGGAATGGAAAGAATGTTGAAGAAATAAGCAAAATCACAAAAATAAATCCATGGTTTTTAAAGAAAATTAAATCCATGGTTGTAGCAAATGAAATAAATAAAGGAAAAAAAGTGGTTTACAAGATGGTAGATAGTTGTGCAGGTGAATTTGAAGCACTTACCCCATATTTTTATTCGACCTACGAGCAAGAAAACGAAGCGATTCCGCTTAAAGGAAAAAAAGTGGTTATAATTGGGTCAGGACCAATAATAATAGGGCAGGGCATAGAATTTGATTACTGTTGTTCTCTGGCTGCAATTGCACTAAAAAAGATGGGGATAAAATCAATAATGATCAACAATAATCCTGAAACAGTAAGTACGGATTTCGATTCCAGTGACAGACTTTATTTCGAACCTTTAGACTTTGAAAGCGTGATGAATATAATTAAAAACGAGGATAATGGTAAATTACTCGGGATAATTGTTCAACTGGGAGGCCAAACCAGTATAAAGCTTGCAGAAAAATTAAAAGAAAGTGGAGTTAACATACTTGGAACTAGTTTTGAAGGAATGGATATTGCTGAAGATAGAAAAAAATTCAGGGATCTCATGAATGAAATAGGAATAAAACAACCATTAAGCTTTACAGTAGAGGATAGAAATAATGCAGTAGAGGTTACAGAAAAGATAGGTTATCCAGTAGTAGTTAGACCCAGTTATGTAATTGCAGGAAGAGGAATGAGAATAGTTTATTCCAGAGAAGAATTAGAAAAATACATTGATGAAGCTGTTGAATTAAGTGATAAAAGACCAGTACTAATAGATAAGTATTTGGATAATGCAATTGAATGTGAAGTTGATGTGGTTTCAGATTCTGAGAATACACTTGTAGGGGGAGTAATGGAGCATATAGAATTTGCAGGTGTACATTCTGGAGATGCAAATATAGTGATCCCATGCTTAAATCTTTCGTATAAGATGGTTGAAAAAATAAAGGAACATACTAGGAAAATTGCTAAGGCACTCAAGATAAAGGGATTTCTAAATATTCAATATGTAGTTAAGGATGGAGAAATTTATATTCTTGAAGCAAATCCACGGGCAAGTAGAACCGTGCCATATCTAAGCAAGGCAACAGATACCCCACT
>CAYYPF010000189.1:0-2176 GCA_964473475.1 Microcaldota archaeon
GTTTAGGTACAAACATTCGAACACCTCAAAAGAGTTATAATCAATATTTTATAAACCTTGGGTGGCTAAGTACTTATATGAAAATAGTTATTGCTTTGGGTGGAAATGCAATTCTTCAAAAAGGAGAAAAAGGAACAGAAGAGGAGCAGAGAAAGAATGTAATGAAGAGTTGTAAACAAATTGCTAAATTAATTAATGATCACGAGATAGTAATTGCACATGGGAATGGTCCGCAAGTAGGAAACTTATTTATTCAACAGCAAGGGGCAAACAAGGAACTTCCTCCAATGCCATTACATCTATGCGATGCAATGACTCAGGGGCAAATAGGTTATTGGATACAACAATCACTTAGAGATTTAAGTAAAAGGGAAGTTGTAACAGTAATTACTCAGGTTCTTGTGGATAAGAATGATCCTGCATTTAAGCAACCTTCTAAACCAGTTGGACCTTTTTATGAGGAGAAAAAATCAGATGATATGGTCTATGATGCTGGAAGAGGGTATAGAAAAGTAGTTCCTTCCCCAAAACCAATAAAAATTATTGAACTCGAGAGCATAAAGGAACTAATTGATTCTGGAACCATAGTTGTTGCTTGCGGAGGAGGAGGAATTCCAGTAATTGAAGAGAATGGAAAACTAAAAGGAGTTGAGGCAGTAATAGATAAGGACAGGGCTTCCCAAGTTCTTGCAAATGAAATTGAAGCAGAGGTACTTGTGATTCTAACTTCTGTAAGTAATGTATATTTGAATTACCAAAAGCCAAATCAAAAAGTACTTTACAACCTAACTATTGAAGAGGCAAAGAAATATTTAGAAGAAGGGCATTTTGCAGAAGGAAGCATGAAGCCAAAAATTGAGGCAGCTGTTGAATTCCTGGAAAATGGGGGGAAAAAAGCAGTAATTAGCTCATTGGATAAGTTAGTTGAGGCATTGGAAGGGGAAGCTGGAACAATAATTACTAAGGAATAAATTTTGAGAAGGTAAATTATGACAAACATTATTCTTGTACATTATAATGAAATTGCAATCAAAGGGAATAATCGAAGAGATTTCGAGAATCAGCTAGTTCTGAATATAAAAGAAAAAATTGGGAAATTAATTAGCAAAATATACAAGCAGGAATCCAGAGTTCTAATTGAGTATGATTCTAATGAAGAGGAAATTATAAATAATCTAAAAAAAGTATTTGGAATCTCTTCTTTTGGGGTTGGAAAAAAACTAGAGAGAGAAGAAAAACTAGTATGTAACTATCTAAAAGAAAATAGAAAATTATTTGAAGGAAAAACAATTAAGGTTGAAACAAAAAGATCAGATAAATCCTTCCCAGTAAATTCCATGGAATTCAGTAAAAAAATTGGGGAATACTTATTTGAAGAATTAAAGGCAAATGTAGACCTAAAAAATCCAGAAATAGTAATCAATATTGAAATCTTAAAAGATTCATTCATAATTTTCCTAAAAAAAGAACCAGGATTAGGAGGATTGCCAGTAGGAAGCGCAGGAAGAGTTTTATGTTTGCTTTCTGGAGGAATAGATTCTCCAGTTGCAGCTTGGATGATGATGAAAAGGGGCTGTGTTGTTGACTTTTTACATGTTGCTCCTTTTGATCCTGAAGCAGTAAAGAAAAGTAAAATCTCAAGAATTGTAAAAAAACTAGAGGAGTATGGAAATAGGGGAAAATTGTATATAGTTTCTTATGAAAATTTCTTCAAACAGGTAGAGAATATTGAACCGAAATATAGACTTATAATGTTTAGAAGATTCATTTACTCCTTAGCTGAAAAAATTTGTGAAAAAGAAGAAATACTTGGAATTGTGAGTGGAGATTCAGTTGGGCAAGTTGCTTCACAAACTCTAGAGAATTTATTTGCAGCTACTTCCGGAATTAAGGTTCCAATTTATAGGCCAGTAGTTGGGATGGATAAGAATGAAATTATTGCACTTTCAGAAAGAATTGGATTAAGAGAATTATCCCAAGAAACGTATGTGGATTGCTGTGCATTGGTTGCAATTAAGCACCCAGCAACCAAGGCAAAAAAAGAAAAGGTTGAAGAAATTTGCAAAAAAATAGAAATAGAAAAAATAATAGAAAAAAGTCTAGAAAAAACAAAAGAAATTAAATAAAAATTAGTTATATTTTTGGAACTGATGATACATCTTAACCTTAATTTGCC
>CAYYPF010000190.1:0-2152 GCA_964473475.1 Microcaldota archaeon
CTTCTTCGAAGTTGTAGATCATCATGCTCGTTTTATTTCTTTTCCCATGCTCAACCAGAAAAACACTTAATGCTCAAGCCCTGATGGGTTCGCTTACAGCGAAAGCAATAATGTGTTTTTCGGTCTGCGCTTCCAGAGAACTGCATTCTCTGTCCCTCCAACTGCTTCGCAGTTGAAGGTGGGTCGGCTGAACGCCTAAAGAGAATAATAACTCGCACCGAACTCACGACCTAACTGGTCGCTCCTTCCTTCGCTCCCCTTAAACTTATAGAGTAAGGGGGCATCAGTCAGGAGGTTTTTGACATGAACGTAAAGGAAATAAATCTGAAGGATATAATAGGAGTGGATTGGTTTAGTAGAAAAGAAATATATGAAGACGGAAGGGTTTGGTATTTTAGTGGTGATAAAGAATGACACAGAATTTCAAAAATCTAAACGTGTATAAAGAGGCATTTAATCTTTCCAAAGACATTTACCTGTTTTTGGAAGATAAGAAAATGAGCTTAAGGGCAAAGGAACAGTTATGTGCTTCTGTTTCGTCCATCTGCGCAAACCTGGCAGAGATGGCAGCTTTTGAATCTAAGGGGCAACAAAAACAGAAAATAATTACCTGCATAGCTGAGGCAAATGAAACAGAATTTTGGCTTGATCTAAATTACGAGCTAAAAATTTTACCTCAAAGAGAGCACTTGGATTTCATGAACAAACTGGTAAAAATCAGGAGTATGCTGTTCAATCTAAAAAAGACGATGGGTGAGGAGATGTGAGTATTGAGTTTTGCATTCAGAGTCTTGGATCCAGTGGAAAGTACGTAATTAAAAATTATAATACAATAAGATCATAGTATTGAGAGGTATTGGTGTGGATCAGAAGAACATGACTATAAATGGTCAGGACTTTATTGTTATCCGTGAACCTACGTCAGATAAGAGTGCCAGTGCCACGGTTGATGGCTGCGTTATCCGGATCAAAGTGCCTGTGAGCGTTTCAAGAGAAGAAGGTTTCAGAATTTTTCTTGAATTGAGAAGAAGAATCATAGCGAGAATACAGAAAGGTCCACGAAGTTATAAAAGATCCAGAAAACTTGTTTTCAGGGATGGGCAGCAGATTACTGTTTTTGGAAAACATTTTGTATTGAAAAAAGAGCAGGCAAATGGCGAAGTAGTTTCTTCTGCACATCTATGCAATGGATGTGTAAGGGTAAAAATTTGCAAATCCCTTACTCAGGAAAATGAAGAAGAAACATTTTCAAATTTAGTACGGCGGGTAATTGCGCGTGACCTTAAGCCACAGATAGAAAAAAAGGTTCGCCAGCTTAATGAACTTCATGTTAGGGGAAGGGTGTCAAGAGTATTCATAAGGGATAATCTGACTAACTGGGGCAGTTGTTCATCAAGGGGCAACATTGGTCTTTCGTTTCGTCTTCTTTTTGCTCCTGTGGAAGTTATGGATTATGTAATTATCCATGAACTAACGCACATGATAGAGTCAAATCATTCTTCTGAATTCTGGGATCTTGTTAAAAAAACAATACCGGATTATCAAAAACATCGCGAATGGCTGAAGATTAACGGTCATGCGTTAGGTCCAACAACAGAATCAACCGAAGCAGAAATTTTAGAGGTGGTGAAATGAACGAAATTGAATTCAAGGTAAAATTTTTAGATCGTAAAAGTACCTGGGTAACAGTATCTCTTACAGACGATTATACGCTTCGGGACCTGAATGATGCAATCCAGGATGCTTTGGGGTGGATGAACGACCATTTGTTTGAATTTATAATGGAAGGAAGACCCTACTCGCCAGATTGCAGGTCATATCAATGTGAATCAGATGACGTAGATATTAATGATCCGACTTTTTTGGGATTTGCAGAACGAACCAAGATAAATACATTAAAACTTGTTCCAAAACAAAAAATTCTTTATCATTTTGATTTTGGAGACGAGCATTTTTTTGAAGTCCATGTAATCGAAGTCAGATCTGTTCCAAAAAGCACCAAACCAAAGATTACTGGGCGAAGTGAGAAAATACCGAAACAATATCGTTAATTTGTTCGATTAACTACTGGAGTGTGACATATGCGAAATATATATCCTTCATTTCAAAAACTGGGTTTGATACCCCGCTGCTTGCAGCGACCAGTTTTTGA
>CAYYPF010000191.1:0-2135 GCA_964473475.1 Microcaldota archaeon
ATGAGTTTAAAAAACTAATGAGTAAGTGTGTAGATGATAAAAGAGACATTAATTTTAAACAAAAAGAAATAGAAAAACCTAATTTTTTTAATATAAACTTTTGGTTTAAACCACAAGTTATAACTGATTTAGCAATAATAAAAAATAATATTAATCAAATTGATAATCAAGATATTAAAGATTTCTTTTCAGTAGCTTTTTCTGAAACAGTAAGGAATGTATCCAACACTAGAAATAGAGAATATAAATTATATCGCATGAATGAATTAATGTTAAAAAGGCATAATCCAAACACAATTAATGAATTTAAAGATAAGGCAAGGGAAAATATTGATAAGATGGAAAAATACTTTAAAGAGTATAATAAAGATTGTAAAGTACATATTCTACCCGAAGATACCAGAAGAAAAATTTCAATCAATGATGGAGAAGTTGATCTAATAGTCACTTCTCCCCCTTATGGAGATAGTAGGACAACGGTAGCTTATGGTCAATTCTCTAGACTATCATTACAGTGGTTGGGATATGATAAAAAAACAGTTTTAGATATTGATAAAGTAAGTTTAGGTGGGATCCCTACTAGAAATTTAAAGAATGGCCTAGGTTCACCTACATTGAAGAAAACTTTAAAGAAAATATCAGATATTGATCCAAGAAGAGCAAGAGATGTATTAAGTTTTTATGTTGATTTTGACAAATGCGTAAAAGAGTTACATAGAGTAACCAAGAAAGGTGCATTTTTATGTTTTGTTGTTGGCAATAGAACTGTTAAAGGAATTCAAATACCAACAGATAAAATAATCGTGGAATTGTTTAGAGCAAAAAATAATTATAAACATCATAATACTTTTACAAGGAATATTCCTTATAAAAGAATGCCTAAACTTAATAGCCCTACAAATATAACTGGAAATCATGCTGTAACAATGAATGAGGAATGGATTGTTATTTTAGAAAAACAATAATTATAATTTTTCTATTTTAAAAACTTTATTGAGGTTATTTTTCAGAACCCTAAAACCTGAACCGTGATCATGGGCTTTTCCTTTGTTTTTGCCACTTCGATAAACGCCTAATCGGATATCATAAATTATAAGCCCATTTTTTACGCAATCAATAAATTTCTCAAATGTTAAACCAGATAATAAAGAAGCATGAACAAATGTAAAGAATTCTTTATCATTTCTTTTTTTTGATTGTGCTTTGATGTAAGCTATATATTTGCATTTTTTCTCAATAATTTCTTTTAAATCATTAAATGTATAATAAATTTCCAATTTATCCAGTTTGTTTGTCTCTAAATCTTTGATTCGGATGAATATTTTTTTATTCGTTTCATCCATATCAAGCTTAAAACCATACTTCTCAACAAAAGTATTAAATTTTAATGCAGAAAAAGTACTATGGATCATTTTTATACCAAATTCTGGGTCTTTTTGACCATATTTCTCTCTTAAAATCGAATTTACTTTCTTTGGAAATGTGGGTGCATCTGTAAAAAGAGTAACCATTGCCTGTGCTAATTCTCTGGATGATTTTAATTCAAGGACATCTTTATAATCTGCTAAGAAGTTATTATTCTCAACTATGCCCATTAAATCTTCAAAAGTCTTTCCTATCCCTGTGTCATGAATTCTATTAGAGGGAACCCACCCTTTGTCTTTTATCGTCTGAAAATCTTTCTTAAAACCATTAATAATTTTATCTTCCATACCTCCAAAAAGAAGCTATAAATTATATATAGTGATACCACAACTTAGATATATTTTGAATACATTAGCCTCAACTCCCAATAATAGTCTGCCTTCCGCAGTTATTGATATTAAAGTAAGTAAAAACTACAGCACATATCTGATTTTCAGCAGTAAGAAAACTTCTCCGCTCCTCGCTTCGTTCGGTCGGCACGTTGCACTCTCGCTATCGCTCGGCTCACTTAACACGGGTCCCGATATGTTAGTTGCAATTGGCATGCTTGCTAAACAATAAATTTATAAATGTTAATTAAATTAAAGAGAATATGGAACATAAAATGATTGAAGTCAATAATGAAAAAATTGTAGAAATCGCAAGACAATATAATAGAGATGGTGTGCCTTGGCACAATCATTTTCTTGCTGTTACTTGTATCTATAATA
>CAYYPF010000192.1:0-2109 GCA_964473475.1 Microcaldota archaeon
TCTGATGGTTCATACTCAGCGTAGCCGTATAGAGAGCAATATCGTTTCCTCACCCCGTCTATTTCTTGCGATGGAACGCCTAAGAAAATCAACATTGTTTCTAATGGTATCCAAAGATCTAGGATTCTTCCTGTTAATTCCGAACTTTCTCTATATTTCTTTTTTAAACTTTGATAAATTTCTTCAACTTCTTTATAGCCGGCAATCAACAATTGATAACATAGATCTCTTATGCTTCGCCAATCTTCATTTTCTTCACTGGGTTCAGGAAAATTATGGGAGCTTTTGATGATGGGAATGATTAAACACCTATCTCTTAGGTCTTCCGGCAGTTCTGTTATAGAAGCAAACGCTTTGGGAGAATAGGTTTCAGACTCAGTAACTCGCCTCGAGCCGTCTTTAGGAAGCTCGACTATTCTTCTCTTTCCTCCCTCTCTTTTATAGCTATCAGTTAATATATCCAAGATCTCTTCTTTTCCTTCTCGCCATAAGCAATCGGCCTGGTCAATCAGGTAAGTGCCGCGTAATGAATCCACAGTATCGCACAATGCCGCCAGCGTAGGTCTCGCTTTCTTGGCATTAAAGCAAATATTGTTTAACACATCTAAAAACTGAGTCTTGCCGCTTTTCTTTGGGCCTTTAGGATTAAGGAAAGGATAAGACCAAAAGATTCTAAAGAAATATGTGCCGATACTCCAAGCCACCGCTAAGTCGTAGTCCCCTTCATCCATAAGTTCAATGTATTTCTTAATCAACTCCTTCATCATCCCGAATACTCCCTTAGGTTTACCAAACGGTCTATCAGTTAATTCTTTTAATTTCTCAAAGTTCCACCTTTCATTTAAGGGTTCTAAAAGTCTATTTCTAGTTTCGATGTAATATTCTTGCTTTCCAATTTTGAAATTGTCCTCCATGGAAAGTCGAAGGCGATCATTTTTTACAATTGCATATAAATTCTTGGCTTTCCTTTCCTTGTCGCGGATTCTGAAACCAAGAAGAAGGACTTCATTTCTAATATCTACTGAAGGATGAAATGGAATTCCTTTATCAATTTCAAAATCACCATGAGCTATTTCCTCTTTGGCAGCCATCTTTTTGATTCTTTGGATTTCTTCATTTTCTGTCATGTCTTTAAATTTAAATTCCGCAGTTCAACCTGATGGAAAACTGCGGAATTCAAATATCAGGTTGAAACACTAAACTAAAACCCTCCTCCAATTAGGAAGAGGGTTAAAAGAAAATACCGGCAAACGTTCAGAAGCAATGTTACCCTCTCCATAAAACTGGAGAAAATTAATTTGCTACTGAGCGTCTACCGGTATCTTATCTTACTAAGATCTTACCAGTATATTCACTACTAACTCAGAAGTGTGATTAGCCACTGTGTGCATAAGACACAGCAGTGAAGTTTAATGAGCTTCTGTTTATATTTTACCAAGGCAAGAAATATTGTCAAGCTACGCGAACTCCGAAGTCGTGCTGTAGAGATATTGAGGTTGCAAAATGGACCGCTTATCGCTGGTTAGCGAGATATTTCCCTAAATATTATGCTTTGATGGAAAGAGGAATTGTGACAAATGTTACAATTCCCCTGCCAGAGGGAAAATATAATACAATTCTTGCTGATCCTCCATGGCAATACGAATTTAGTCTATCTGAAAGAGGAGATCCTAAACAGCTCTATCGTGATCCCGGATTTTTCACTTAAGCCACCAAATAAAGAAAGAGCAGTTTAACGACTTGCTCAGGTCGGCCTGACAAGGAGCAGGCAATTTGTTTTTCTGCTAAACAGTTAGAATGGGATATTCTCTACCGCAATCAGATCCTGGTCGCATGGAATATTCTTTTCTGCTTCTGAAATAAAGGGTTTGCTGAAATTGCATGCTGGCCAATTCCCACAAGAGATAAAATGGTATGGGCGCAGAGTCTTACTGCTGATACCCTGCTTCTCAACTAGAAGTCCACCACATTCAGGGCAAACATTCTCATCTTTCTTCTGTTCTTTTTTATTCTGTTTCTTTTCCTTTCCGGGATTATCCCTGACTTTGTTTTCCGGCTCGTTTTCTTTGCCGTCAGTCAACTTCTTCAATTCTTGGTAGGTTTTCCAAA
>CAYYPF010000193.1:0-2083 GCA_964473475.1 Microcaldota archaeon
CCAAATTTCTGCTAATGGTTTTTCTTTAAGATCCCCGAGTACAGTGATGTCATCTCCTGGGCATCTAAGCACTTTCCCATCCCCTCTCATAAATACCCCTGTAGCAACCTGGTTGCACCAATGACCTCCAGCATATGCTGCAATTCCGTGTTTTCGAATGTTTTCTACAGTATAAACTTCGTGCTCAATCGCCCAAATATTTATCTTTACGTATAGTTCAATTAACTGCTTTCTACTCGGAACAATATTAGATAAAATGTCTAATGCCTTTCCAGCAACCATTGCCGGAGCAAAAACTGGCTGGATATTTCTTTCTCTTGCCCACACATACCCTTCGAACATTTCACATATATTATACGGAGTTATTGGAGTGAATACTAGTGCAAGTCTAGTTGCTCTACCTGGAATAAAATCATTAAATCCTGCTTCACATAATCTAACTATCGCTTTAGCCCTTGCTGGATGGAAACCTTTCTTTCCAACAATTAAATCCTCTTTTTCCTCATAGAAGGAAGTTGCACCAAGCAAGATGCTCACATCCAATTTCTTTATAAGAGCGATTAGTTCTTTTCCATCTATTTTATGGATTTTTTTACAGTGTTTGTCCTCTCCTAGGACGTAAGCTTTAGTAAAAATAACAATTTCAATGTCTCTTTCATGTAATGCAGTTAAAAGACTAATAAGTCTTGGATCCTCAAGTGGTTCTCCTGGACCAATAAGTTTTACAGATCTAAGTCCAAGTTTTTTTGCCTCATCAATTCTTTTTAAGAGTGTTTCAAAATCCGTAAACTCTGAGGTTTTCATTTGTCTGAATGTTTCACTTCTTCTGAAGCAATGGGGGCATTTAAGACTACAAACTCCTTTTCCAGACATATCAATGTCCATAGTTAACATTTGTTTTTTCTCAGCTGCTAACTTTACCTCTTCTTCTGTAAAAAACCAACCCTTAACGTTGTTTACACGACCTTTTGGAAATCTTCCTTCAAACTGTTTTGGAACACGTTTCGGAAATATTAATTTTGTTTGTTTCATTGACATTACCGTTTGTATTTATGGAATTACATGTATATTAAATAGATGATGCATTTATTGGCAAAAAGCATATGATTAAATACTATTTCTTTTAAAAAGCAAGAATATATGGACAATATAGAGCACAAACTCGATAAGATTGACAAAAGAATACTTGCAGAATTGGATAAAAATTGCAGGATCTCAGATAGTAAGCTTGCAAAAAAAGTACGCCGTTCTAGGCAAACTATTGCATACAGGATAGAACGATTAGTTAGTTCTGGGATAATTACTGGGTTTTTTACTTCAATAAATCCAAATAATATGGGTTACACTTTATTTAAGGTTTATTTAAAATTAAAAAATGTTCCTCAGAGAAAGAGTATGCTTTTGGAATATCTTAAAAGTTTAAACAGCGTATACTGGATAGGAGAGAGCGATGGCTCTTGGGATCTTGTATTTGTAGTATACTCTAAAGACTTTTACACATTCTATGAGATAAAAAATCAAATTTTCTCTTTATTTAAAGATATAATAATCGATCTTTATGGAGATATACTTTTGGATGTTAAGCAATATCCAAAAATGTATTTTGATTATGAAATACAAAAACCAGTTCAATTTGGAGGAGAAGTAAAAGCTAGCGAACTTGATGAATTAGATCATAAAATTCTGGAGTTAATAGTTAGTAATGCTAGGGCAACAACTGTAGAGATTGCAAAAACAGTTTCCTCAACTCCAATAACTGCATCTGCAAGACTGAAAAAAATGGAAAAATTAGGAGTAATTATCCAGTATCGTATTGGAGTAGATCTCGTAAAACTAGGCTATGAACATTATAAGGCGATAATAAAAGTAGAAAGTTATTCAAAAGAAGAGGAGAAACAGTTACTGGAATATTGTAGCCAGATTCCACAAATCCAGTATTTTATTAGAAATATATGGCAGATTGAACCTGAATTTGTAGTAAAAAATTATGAGGAATATTATCAGATAATAAATAAACTTAAGGAGAGGTTTCCAAATATTATCCGGTCAATAGATACTGTATTGTTAAGAACAGATGAATGGA
>CAYYPF010000194.1:0-2061 GCA_964473475.1 Microcaldota archaeon
TGAAATAGATGTAGTTCTCGCTATACGAGTAGGCGGTCAAGATTTTTTACTTCTTAATTACGGTGAAGAACGAGAAAGATATAATAGAGAAAATCCAAGAAAAGAGTTAACTCATTTTAATGTTCGTGTTGATCTGTCAGGTGCAGATGCAGTGGTCTATTTAATTCCAAATGGAGAAATAAGAGACGGAAATTTTGTTTCAGTTCTTACTATAAATCCTGATTTTAGAGATAATGGAAGAAAATCACATTCTTTTGCTACGTTACGCATACAATAATTTAAAAATTCTTTATTTCTTAATTTATGATATGCCAAAAGAAGCATTAGTACCTATTGAAACTCCGAAACCTACTGGAATACATAAAGAAGAAAATTCCATTAGAATAGCTAATGAATTCAAAAAGAAATCCTCAAGAACAACATTAACTAATTTAACCGCAAACTCCCCAGAATCAGTTAAGAAATATGGTATAAAGCACTCCACACCTATATTGGAACATTATAAGAGAAATGATCGCGCTGGTTTAGCTAAGTATTTGGATTCTACTGCTGCCCTTCCAGAAGTCCGTAACTTTTTCCTTGGTTCATTCGATACTCAAAGAGAGCAAACAGTAAAACAAAATGGGGAAAACCTAAAGCTAATTGCTGCTGAGGACGTTGCCAAGTGTAGGATGAAAAAAGATAAACAAGGAGAAGCGACAGTCAAAATAGCATTACAAGAATTAAGTAAGCAGGGATGGTTAATATACAACGAAAATGAATTTAATAATTTAGTCCAGCAAAAAGTAAAAGAACTTTCAATGAACGAATTCACAACCCGTCAATCCACATCCATTGATCCAATCGCAAGACAAGCAGCAACTCTTGCACAATTAGATGCATTACAGAAAACAGTTAATGATGCAATTGCTTCTATACGTATAGGACTTTCTGAAGAAGATAATGAGCGTTTAGCATATAAAGAATCATGGGAAGAATCCAAGGCAAAGAAGAAAAGGGAAGAGGGAAACGCATAAAATTATAAAACACATTAGATACCTTTTTATCTTTATCCAAGCCAAATATGTTCATGCAATTGAGGAGATCCGCGTTTGAAAATCCTAATCTATCTTCTAAAAAACCATTTAGAGATGGTCCTGCAAAAAGTACCTTGCAGTTAATAAGAAACAAATTCTCAAGGTTTTTAGTTACTGCTTCTTTGCTTACAGCATTAGGGCCAGGAGCTACTGGCTGTGTTACCCTCATTGGCGGTTCTACATATGGTAATTCTGAAGATTTCAAAAAGTTAGATACTGGAGAAAAAGCCGGGGTCATTTGTGGAATGGTCGCTGCGGATGTATTAATATATGTGGGTATTTACTTTATTTCCGAACTGGCAGATGGCAAGGGTAAGACCACGAGATCTTCTCCCCCGTCCTGCACCAACCCGCCTTGTGGTGATCCTACTTTTATGCAAGACCAACAGCGTGATTCCAATATCTTAAGGTCTACAGTTCCTCAGCCGGCGCCTCCCAAACGCTGAGTGCAAACGATTAAAAGATTTACTTAGTTAATTTAATATATGCTCAAAAAGGGAAAGTTAATCGTTGAAGGCAATGTTCAGGGAGTTGGCTATCGTGCATATGTAAAGAAAGTTGCAATAGCACTTGGAATTAGGGGAAATGTAAAAAACCTTGATAATGGAACAGTTGAGATAAATTTTGAGGCTCCAAATGAAGAAGCTTACCAGTCTTTTTATCGAAAGATTGAAAAGAAAGGAAATAAGGACAGTGATTTTGAGATAAATGTGGCTAAAACCACTCCAGTAGAAATATCTTCTGTAGAAAAGTTCACATTTACTGGTCCTTTTGAAGTTGACTACGGGATGAAACTGACTAATTATGAAAAGGAAAATTTAGAACGTCAGGAAATTGCAATCCTGGTTCTCTCGGATTTTAATACTCGGACTCAGGAAAACTTTGGGATCATGGAAAATAAATACGGGGCCATTTCCAAAACTCTTGAGGAACTGAAGTCTGGTCTTCTTAAGGAATTGGCAGAAGGAATAAAGATTCTTGGAGA
>CAYYPF010000195.1:0-2043 GCA_964473475.1 Microcaldota archaeon
TAAGAGATGTAAATTCCAGGGAAATTAGATTTAATCTTCAATCGGGATATTTAGAGATACGAGCTCTGCAGTCTAGTTTATCCGAAGTAGGTTTCACAAGAGAAACTGCAGAACAATATTTTGCTAAACTTCCTAATTCTACTCCTTCAAACCATGAACAGGTTTCAATTACTCTAAGTGTTGCGCCTTCTCATGGAAATGCAGAAAAGCTTAGAAAACATTTTTTCCCAGGTTCCAGTCCTTTAGAGCAAACTAATGTTGGGTTTAGAACAACTCTTGGAAAAGAGTGGTATAATTCGATGGTTTATTTTGATCGTAGCGAGCCATTCGGGGATTCACTTGTAGTTATGGGAACAGCTCATATTCTATCTTCTTTAGGTTTTACAAAAGAAAAAGCAGAAGCTTTTCTTGCTGGAAAAACTGAAAATAAACCAGAAATCATAAGCATAACTCTTCATGTTAGAAAATTAGACCGTAATCAAGTAGAGAGAATAGGAGAAAGGTTCTTTTCAAAAACCCATTTAGGAATAGATGCTCATGGAAGCGGATTACTGGGATCTGAACGTACCTTTTATTTACGTCATCTCGAAGATGTGCCCCCCTTTCCCCGTACTATTGAGTTTAAGTTTAATTCGATACGACAAGAGTGTGTTGCAACTGGTCCAAAAGATATTTTAGACGCAAGTGGTTTCACAAAAGTAGCTACAGAGGCATATTTTGCTAACCCACAACAACCAAACCTAACTAGAGTAGAACTAAATGTTCCTCGCCCAGATCTCCCCACTGGTCCAAAAATTTTAATTGCACTTAGAGATGTCTTTTTCAAAACACATCATCATTTTTACGGTTCAGGTCCACATACATTTGTTCTAGAAAATCATCTTGCTCTCCCACCTAATGGAAATATTACTTTTGATTTTCAGGAAACAAAATTAGTAATTTCTGGTCCTTCTTATGCATTTAGTGAATTCAATAGAGAAAAAGCAGAACAACTCGCTCTTTCTTGCAATCCAAACTTCCGAACAAAAAACCAAACAGTAGACTTGAACATCTCCAGTCCAGATGGAATTACACATAGGCGTATTATTCAAGGAATCAGGGACATGTTTTTCCCATTTTATCCTTCAATTAGTCCCCTTGATAGTAACATATTCAAGCTCCAAAAGGAGGGCGAACCAAATATTCTATTTGATTTTCAGCAAAATAGATTACGAATACACAGCAAGGCTCGAGTTTTTGTTGGGTTTGATCCTCGATTAGCAGAGCGGATTGCAATTTCTTGCGGTGGTTTAAAATCTGCAACTACAGAAGAACATTCTCAAAGGAATCCAGTACGAGACCTTCTTCGAGATCGATTAGATACTGCTGCAGCACATGCAACACAATCTACTGAAAAAGAAGCAGAAAGGGCTATTGGATGGGCACCTTGTACCCGTGATAATCCACAAGGTGTACGCACACAAGCCCAAATTGTAAGCCTTCCAGATCCAAAAGAACAGACACAATCAGAACCAGATGAAATTGTTGAATTAGAAGTTAGGCTTAATCGACCTCCAGTCTATAAAGATGCCCGAGCATTTATACAAAGATTCTTTTCTAGTTTTACTCCTTCAAAGCCAAAATATTTTCCAGATGGCAGAGAGCAATGTGTTTTTACAAACCAAAAAGAGGATATTCTAATTACTCTTGGTGCAGAGAAAAATCCACATGCAATTCTAATTGAAATGAGCGAGCGGGTTATGCAACAACAAAAACTTACCCCTCAAGTAGTACAGGCTTTCTTTACTGGTCTGCTTCAAAGAACTCAAGGGTCTCAGAACTCTGGTGGTGTACTTGTTCCAACAGGTAAAAGACCAGACCGCCCAAGGCCACCTAGAGATCCGCACAGAAGCTTTAGAAGATTTTCATAAACTCTTTTAAATTTTAACCTTATTCTTTTTTCGATGTATATGAAAAAGATCTTTTTGTTCTTAATTTTATTTTTTGGATTAGTGCTCGCTTCCTCTGGAACAACAACCCTAAAATGGCCAGATACTGCTTATT
>CAYYPF010000196.1:0-1964 GCA_964473475.1 Microcaldota archaeon
CTTTTAAACTTCTCCTCAAATCTCCTAATCCATTCGCAGTGGCATATAATCCAGTCTTTCTTGCAGTGTATTCTGCATATCTAAGTCTGTGTGTCATTCTACTCATTTTCTCCCTCTTCCTTTGTTTCATCGGTTGTTCTCTCTCCTTCCTTTTTTATAGTCTCAGTTTTTGGAGGAAAACTCCCCCATTCCATCTTAATCGCTGGCTTTCCATCTTTATGCTCAATATGCATAGAGACAAAATCAATCTTTCTTCCTTGTTTAGCTTCTATATCTACTATTCCCACAACTGTCTGTAGGAAAGCAATATTCGCCTCAATCAGTTCCTTTTGCCTGAAATTCCTTATCCACCAGGTTTTAGTGCTGCTCCTTTCCCATTCCCTGCGAAAGAACTCTTTCATCCGCTCTCCAAATTTTGTTTTAGTTTTCATGTGTTTTAATTTGTCCAATGATGTATTTATTATTAGGTAGTCCAGTTAGTGGACTAACATTAACCTATTTAAACCCATTCCCCCAGAACATTACGTATGGAAAGTGAACTATTCGAGGGCATTGGTCTTACTAAAGGAGAATCCAAGGTTTACTTAGCCCTATTAAAATTAGGAGAAACAACCACAGGGGCAATAATCCAAAACACAAGAATGCAAAAATCAGCAGTGTATTTCTGCCTGGAAAGATTGCTCTCTAATGGACTAGCCAGTTTTATACTAAAAAATAATAAAAAATACTTTCAGGCATCTCCGCCAGATACATTAATTGAACTTTTGGAAAAAAGAAAAATAAATTTAGAAAACCAAAAAGAAAAAGTAAAACAACTGATGCCCAAAATCCTAGCCTTAGAAAAAAGTGAAGAAAAAGTACAGAAAGTAAGATTCTTCACTGGATGGAATGGAATGCAGACTGCCTTTGAGGATATTTTAAGAACACTAAAAAAAGGGGAGGATTACCACGTATTCGGGGTTACTACAGTTCCATCGGTGTTTATCAGATTCAGGAGATTCATAAAAAAATTCCATCAAAAAAGGGCAGAAAAAGGAATCAACCTGAGGATCCTGGTGAATGAGGAGAACAGGGAAACTATAGGCAAAGATAGAAAAGAAGAAAAGAGTACAGAAGTAAAGTTCATTCCAAAGGAATTCTCAACCCCTTCAGTAATCAATATATATGGAAACAAAACATTGATTGCAATCTGGACAGAAGAGCCTGCTGCGGTCGTAGTTGAAAATAAGGAAACCGCAGATTCTTTTAGGAACTATTTCAAGTTAATCTGGAAGATCGCCAAAAAGTAAGAAACCATACTTAAAAAATATAAGAGGGTAATTGGCTGAATTCTGATTATTTTTGTATTTTCACATCCAAAACTACTTGCACAGTCTTTGGAGAGTAGCTCCTAATTATTTTCTTAGAAATAATTTTGTATCTAACCTTAGCTTTCTTAGCTGCTTTTCTAATCATTTCTTCAGCTTCCTCAAATCCCGTGATTCTGGAAGTAGAATCACATCTGTCAAAAACCCCAGTGCCATTTATTTTAATAGGTGGTTTTTGACATGCATTATCTGCATTTACGAATCTATAAAAATGAATTATTCCCTTATTCTTAACTCCTCTAATTGCACTCACTAGAAAATTTTCTGCACCTTTTGGAAGAGGCATAAGTACTCTATCTGCCCAACCAACAAGTCCAGAGGGTCTTGATCCGTACGACTCAGGCAATGCAGAAAATACTGAGGTGGTCTTGGAGGTCTTGAGTCCTGAAGGTCCTGATCTGTACGGCTTAGGTAATGCAGAAAATACTGAGGTGGTCTTGAGTCTTGAACTGAGTATTTTATTTACATCCCCTTCAATTGCTTGAATTCTATTCTCAAATTTATTCAATTTAATATTCTCCTTCAAATATTTTACTGCCTTAGGATTAAGTTCAATTGCAATAATCTTTACATTTGGTTTCTTTCTTGCAATAACTA
>CAYYPF010000197.1:0-1954 GCA_964473475.1 Microcaldota archaeon
TTTTTTACTCCTTCAAAATTATAGCCGCATTCAGCACAAAATTTTGCTTCTAATTTGTTAAAAGCATGGCAATTAGGACACTCCTTGAACTCTTCTTCTCCTTTCTCTTCTGGTAATTCAATTTGCCTTAATTTCTCTTTTCTCTTTTTCTCACCTTTTACTTCAGGGTTAGTAAAATTCTCTTTCTTCATGCTACAAACAAACCTCCCCTATATTGGATAATGGCTGGGACATAATTCCTAATGGTGAGATGTTATTAAATTTTATTTTCAAAAAGCAATAATTAAGTTAACAGTCCCAAATTTTCTGAATCTCGGATTTGATATTGTCCAAACCAACCAAATCTTCTAAGTTGATAGAAGTAGTAACTATTTTTGCACCGCAATATTTGCAATATTTTGCTATATCTCTATTTTTGATTTGACACCTCAGATACTTACTAACCATTTTTTATTCCTTTCTTAACTTCCTTCTAGTGTTGTGTCTCAAAAGTTCTGTCATTGATTTTGGCAATATGAAAATTTAACAAACTACTTGTATTTAATCCGCTTTTGTGATACACTTAGTATGTATACGCTACAGAAATTGGGTAAGTAGGTCCCTTTTAGGGGATTAAATACAAGGAGGAATCCCAAATGATGAATAGCCAAAATATCTCGTTCTCCAATAAACTTTCTCAACAGCGTATGGCTCAAGCACAAAAGATTTTAGGTAGTAGGGTTGCCAATCACATTATTTGCTTCGCGCTATATCTGCTTGGTGTTGATCGAAAGAGTATCTCTGGTTTACTGAAAACTCCTCCCGGTTCGATAAGGTCTATAATCAGAGCTGTTTTTCATGGTGGCCTTCCTGCTTTTGAGGACCGACGCCGAAGTAGATCAATCTTTCTCCCCCCTCAAGAGCGAAAGAGACCGAAAGTTACTGTCAGTGTTCAGGAGGAATGGATCATTATTAATTTGGGTGACTCTGACCAGATAAAGATACCGCGTCAAAATCGTCTCCAGACTGAAGTTATCCTTCTGACCATGTTTAACAATGGCCTTCTCAATAGTCGGGAAGTCGCCGAAACTCTTGATATTTCAACGGCCCATGTTTTAAATCTTGCCCGGGGATTGCACACAGAAGACATCTCCTTTCTAATTGATAAACGAGAAGGGCAGCAACAGGAATATCGCTTCACTCCAGAGGTTAAAGCTGAAGTTATTCAACAGTTTGTTTTGGATGTCGTTGTTGAAGGTCACACCTCAGGAAGACTTTTATCTGAGCACCTCCAGGGACGTTGTAAGTTAAGTTTATCCGAGCGAAGTATTCGCCATCATGTCAAAGAACTGGGACTGACAAGAATCAAAAAATCTCTTCCACCTCTTTTAGCGGAAGTTAAAAAAAACTTCAAGAGCTGATTTTAACTATGGCAAATAAATTTCAAATTCTCAACAGTAACTCTGACTTGAATGCTGGAGGATACGAAAGGCTCCAGCAGCGAAAAGAAATCGCTATCCTTCATCAAAACAACATCCCTGCTGGCCCTATTGCCTGGTTCTGCCAGAGCCACCTGCGAACGGTTAAGAGATGGATAATACGGATAAAATCCGAAGAAACGATATCCGATCACCCTCGTAGTGGTCGCCCGGCCATTTTCACTCAGGGGATTTGTTTAAAGACCATCGCCTTTTACTGTCAGGTTTCTCCTTTACCCGGCTGCAGTACCTGGTCGTTAAGATTAGCAGAAACATATTTAAAAGAGCATCCTGAAGTGGTTGGTTGCCCCATCAGTCGTCCAAGCATCCAGCGTATTCTGAAAAAACATGCTTTACACCCTCATAAGCAGAAGTATTTTTTGCAAATCACCGACCCGGATTTCTTCCCGAAAATGGAACATATTATCAAGCTTTACCTTAATTTGTCAATTAGCACCCTAACTGCACCACCCATTTGCACCTGATAGGGCACCACT
>CAYYPF010000198.1:0-1950 GCA_964473475.1 Microcaldota archaeon
ATTGCTCCTCAAATGAGTTGAGCAAGCCAACTTTTTCAAAGGTTGGTAGTTGACTATCTGCTGGTAATACTCTACGGCCTAAAGGCCGTAGCTTCTTCAATTTTGATATATACATTTCCTGTGTCTTTAGGGGAAGACGCAACACCAATCTCGAAGAAGCCAGATTCTCATCCGCAACATAAATGTTGCGGCTTCCGAACTGTAGAGTGTCAGTGAATCACAGTGTGGTTTGAATAAATACGTATTTATTGAAACACTATTTTGAATAGTTGCATAAGTTAAATCAAAACATTCATTATTTGTGAATGAACTGTTTCCTTATCTTTTGAACCATCAATTAAATACCAATCCCTGCATAAAAATCTCTCGTAATAAAGCCTATGGAAGTTTGACCTAACTTTACCTAAATAGGCCAAATCTGATTCATACCTATCCAGGGATTTTTGTTTTCTTTTTCTTTCCTGGGAAAGTTCTGGAACAATATCAAGCAAGAAGACCTTATCTGGCTTCAAAAAGCCCATTCTTTCGATTATATTCTTTCCCTCCTCGTAACTCACGCCCTTCTTCTCATATGCGATTGTGGAGAATACGTAGCGATCTAGAATTACTGTTTTTCCATTCTCTAAAGCATTACGAACTTCCTGCTGTTCAGCCATTATATCTTTCAAGAATAAGTGGAAGAGTTCGTGCTCATCCATCTCAATTTTCGTTTCCAAATAATCATTTAGTTCAGGAGTCTTACTAGTGGGATATTTGAATAAGAGAAAATCCAGCTTGAATTTTAGGAGTTCTATTTGGTTGGATTTTCCTGCTCCGTCAATCCCGCAAAGGACATATAAAGGCATGGGATGAATAATGGATTGATACTTTAAAAATAAAACGGTTTGCACATATTTTTAAAATAAAGTAACCATTTATATACGATAATAATGGGAGATTCCGAACACCCTTTGAAGTTAAGTGGTACTCCTAAACGCACATACATAGGTTCTACCAACGAGGTAGGTGGAGTGGTAGAAAAAGCAGGGGCAGAAGCAGAAACAAGCTCTGGATCTGTTGTTGGCAGGGTTGAACTAGGAACAATTTATTTTACTGCATACGAAGCAGGAGGGGGGTATGGCACTGGTGAAATAGGATTTGAGACAAAAAAAGGTGCACTCTCATTATATGGATTTCTTGGAAATACAACATTATATGTTGGTGAAGAGTTCGATTGGATAAATATCCCTTCTTTGAATATTGGGACTACTTATAAGATAGGAAATTCAAAATATGCATTGGTAGTTGGCGCAGGGCAGGAAATTGGTATAATGACTATAGGAAAACACCTTACAGATGCCTTTTCTGAAAGCTATTTTGGGGCACGACTTCATTTGGACAGAGTTTCTTTATATTCTATAGCAACATTGGATTGGGGAGTGGAAAATGTCTGGGAAAGATATTATGATAGGATTAGGCCATTTTATCATGGAATTGAAACTGGTGCTGATTTTAGAGTAGGCGAAAGGAGATTCGCTGGAGCAACAATGTATATGTCTAATGAATTTAATGGAGTAGCAGTAAATTATAAAGATAAAAGAAAAGGAATTTTAGCTGAAGTAATGGGAGGAGAAAGAGAAGGAAGCCCATATGTCGGATTTCAGGTTTCATACTCTTTTGGACATACTGAGGATTATGAATTTGGTGCAAAAGTACGCGTAGGAATAGAACCTGTAAAACATGCAGCAACCGGAAAAGAAATTGATACAAAGATACCTTATATATCCTATATCTTGGTTGGTCGTTATGTTTATTATAAATTCTATAAAGAAAATAAAGAACTAATTGATAACTTAAGAAGCACTGGACAGTATGAAATAATAAAGAAATTATGGTATAACTATCAGGTAGAAAATAAAGAAGATCCGTATACGATGGAAAGTCTTTATAAGCACGCCTATGATATTTTAA
>CAYYPF010000199.1:0-1950 GCA_964473475.1 Microcaldota archaeon
TTTCTATTTTTCTAATGGGTACGAGAAAATAATTCTTAGCATGATGAATAAATTTATGATTTCTCTCTAACTTAAAAGAAATTAAATATTGTAAAGAATCTTTCAATTTCCTACCTTCAATTTGACAATTTGTTCTTGTAAAGCTTCTTATAGAAGTAAAAATTCCACCTCTCGCCAATATCTGTTGCAGTTGTATGGCAAGGTTTTTAGAAACAGTATTAGCCCGATAAGTTAAGGTATTATTTTCCCGTCTTTTATAAGTATTTCCATCGCCAAGAAGATATGTTTCCACCATCTCCCATTGCTTTTTAAATGGGAGATTTAATATATCCCCATTCATCTTCTTATATTTAGCTAATTTACCACCGTAATGCTCAAGTAACCTCGCTAACTTTCTGCTACAAACATAAACCTCTATTACGCTGTTTCTAATTCTATAATTTGCTTTTTTGCCTGTTATTTTGAAAATTAATTCCTTAATTTCCTTGATTACCTTTTTTTCATTCACACTTAAAGCAAAATTAACAACACTGTTATTTGCAGTTATATATCCCTCTGCTAAATAATATCCTATCAATCTTAAAAATTCTTTATTTAAAAATTTATTATCTTTTATCAAATTGTTATATGTATATAAAAGATAATCACCCTCTTCTAATTCATTTGCTTGAATAAAATCCGGTTTTTTTGACAATAGTTTATTTTTCTCAATTCTTAACCAATCGCATCTTTTTTGCCTTCTTGCATTAGGCACCCATTTCCTTTTTATTGCTAAAACGGGATGATTAGGAGTAACTTCAAATGAATTATATGGTGAAACGAATGGAATTATTTTTAATAGTTTTCCTTGATATTCTCTATTATAAGTCTCAACTACAAATGTTGATTCTCCGTTAGAATTATAAACCTTATCTTTTTTTGCAATATTAGAAATCTTCTCCCAGCCATCAGGATTCAAAACCACCTCTTCATTTGGAGGTAAACAACCAAAAGTTTTAAATTTTATATCTTTGATATATCCTTCGCCATTCTTGCCCTGTGACTTGTCCGCCGTAGCCCCTGCCTTGCCGGCAGGCAGGTCGGCGGAGGCGGAAGCTTTAGCGGAGTAGGGCTTTTTCTCAACTTTTATCTGAAGCTTCATTATATCACCACAGATCGGATTTCCAACCTGTGCTTCAGCATCAGCATTTTTTATCTCACCCATATTTTTCGGATGCATAAAGTGCTTCATAACTTTGTCTGAATACGGACCAAAACCTTTGGTCATACTAAACCTCTTTTTTTACATAGATATTCTCAATAATCTTAGTCTCAAAGCCCATTTTCTCATATATTTTTTCATTCTCAGTACCTGCCTCAGTTCCTAGAAAAACTATTTTATTTTGGGTAAAATCCGATTTCCAAACTTTACCCTTATTTTTTAATTCATCAATTCCTTTAAAAACTAAGGTTTTTGCTATATTTTTATTTCTAAACTCAGATAAAACAGCCACTCCGATAATTAAGGCATATTTTTTATTAAAAAGAAATGTTGTTGTGGCAACTGGTTTTTCACCCATATAAGCAACAAAGTTTATTCTCCTGCTTCTAGGATAATTTTTGAAAAACTTTTTCAATGCTTCTAAATAATCAGTCGAGAGACCCCCGTAGACTCCTTCACCTTCACAAAAAACTGTTTTAAATACATAAATATAGTCTTTTTCTCTCTTTTTATCAACTCTCAAAATTTTGATTTTATTATTCTTCTTAAGTCTTTTATTGTTTGTAAATACCATCCATGCATTTCTATTAGTTAGTTTAAAATCGAGTTCTTCTAATTTCTTTTTAGTGGAAGAAGTAATACAATCCTCAATTATTGCTAAGACTAAGGGTAAATTCTTTCTTCTATAAAACTCGTCTATCTTTTCGAAATTTATAGAAGAAAGAATTTACCCTTAGTCTTAGCAATAA
>CAYYPF010000200.1:0-1948 GCA_964473475.1 Microcaldota archaeon
AAGCTCTCTATTACTATTTGCGATCCAGACGATCCAGAATGCGTTGAAGGAGAAGAAATTATAGATGGTGTTCCAGAAGGTGCAACAGTTAATGTATATGGCCCAGATGGTTCTCCAGTAACTGTTACCCAAAAAGATGGCAAGTATACCTTTACTCCTCTTGCAGGAAACTATACAATTGAAATTGTAAAGGACGGTTCAGTAATTTCTGGCCAGGTGATTGAGGTCTTACCAAAATCACTTGATAAAGACAATGCAATCAAGAAGTTCCTAGACTCTACAGAAGGAAAGATTCTCTTGCTTGCATTGATTCTGATACTATTAGTTTACTGGTATCAGAGAAGAAGATCCAAGCAAAGAGCAGCGAAGTACAAAAGAGCCAAGAAATAATTACCCAATAAGCGAACCATGGTTCGCTTCCCTTATTTTTCTTTTTATTTTTTCTCCAAGCGCATTGTAACTTAACTCTTGGCGCTCAGCCGCCCTAGTCCTTCCTTTTCTTAGAGACGGGCTTTGGTCGCTTCGCGACGGCCAAGTTGATTGATTTAAATTTTTCACAACTACTTGTTTATAATTTTCAGTTCTTCCTGTAAAATCTCTACCTTTTTCTGTAATTAGAATTTCTAAAACCTTTCCAATAAATTTCTCATTTTTCTCCTTTGCAATTCTCTTGCAAACCTCACTCATTCTTCTGCTTCTTTCTTTTATTTCCTGTGTTTTTAGTTGTTTCATCTTACTTGCTTTAGTTCCTGCTCTAGAGGTGAATTTTGAAACATTCACAATATCTGGTTTTATTTTTTCAATTAATTGAATTGTTTGCTCAAAATCCTCTTTAGTTTCAGTAGGATATCCAACAATTATATCTGTTGCAATAGTTATGGATGGAATTGCTCTCCGGATATTTTTTACAATATCCACAAAATCCTTTACTGTGTGCCCACGGTTCATTTCCTTGCAAACCTTTTCGCTTCCGGTTTGTACAGGTGCATGTAAAAATTTATAGAACTTTTTTCCTTTAAGTGTTTTTACTAATTCTGGAAGCATTCTCTTTGCATGCTGCGGATTAATCATTCCTAATCTTACAATAAATTCCCCTTTTATTTTCTCTATTCTCTTTAGAAGTTCAATTAAATTAGTTTTTCTATCCCGACGTGAGTTTACGAACGCGGGAGCTTTTGAAGCAGAGGCTTCAATCAGATCTAATCCATATGCTCCAAGATCCATTCCTGTAAGCTGGATTTCAATTGCTTTTTTCTCTATTCCTTCTTCAATTAATTGAACAATTCTTTCTGGATTATAGCTCCTTAATTCTGGCCTTGCTAGTTTAGTCTGGCAAAAATAACAGTTCCCGCAGCACCCTTCCTGGGCTGCGATTCTAAGAATTGGTTTTGTAAATTCCTTTGGAAGGGAATCCTTATACTCATTACTTTTATATGTATTTGCAATTCCTTTTTTTGCATCTCTTACTGCTTGTTCCAGGCAATTAAGTGCTCCTGGCCAAACCAATACTGCATCTTTTCTCTCCTCACGAATCCTTTTTTCATTTACTACCAAACAACCAGCAATAATTAGCGGTTTCTTAATTTCTCTAATTCTGCTTATAATTTTATTCTCAGTTGCTCCCTTAACAGTACAACTATTGATGATTACAATTTCAGCCTCTCTCTCCGTAACTATTCTATGGCCTGCACCTTTGAGGATGCCTCTAATAATATCACTATCTGCCTGGTTAAGGGTGCAGCCATATGTTTCTAAATATACTCGCATATCATCTCCATGCTTATTGGTCTTGATCTGTACTGCTTAGGTAACACAGACATTACCGAGGTGGTCCCGGAGGTCTTGAAGTTCTGAAGAACTTCGAGAACTTGTGGCAACAGCTACATGGTCTTGAATCCAGAGATTCCGTAAAAATCAAAGCGCTGATTTTTCCAGCTTTCCATATTAT
>CAYYPF010000201.1:0-1914 GCA_964473475.1 Microcaldota archaeon
TTCAATTTCTCCCTCAAAAATACTTCTATTTTCTGCTTCCATTTTTCCAATATCTTTCTATCCCTATGAAGAATTACAAAATCATCAACATAACGCAGATAGTATTTTGCCCTGAGCTCGTGCTTTACAAAATGGTCAAATTCATCAAGATAAAAGTTTGCAAAGAACTGGGAGGTAAGATTTCCCAACGGCATACCCTTATTTGGAATTTCAGTTTTGTGATTCTTCAATATAGTTTCGATCAACCAGATTACTTTTTCATCTTTGATTTTTGTTCTGATTTTTTCAAGCAAAATCCGATGGTCTATGCTCTCAAAATAATGCCGAATATCTGCTTTCAGTGCATATGCTCGTCCAACTAAGTAATTCGAATCTAACACTTTGGATTTTAAGGGTGGATGAGCATAGACTGAGGCAACTTTTTTAGTTGCCTCAGGATAACCGATAATAGAATTATTAGGACTCTCTCTCTCTCTCTACAGTTTTTTTATGGTTAAACGTGGTTTGTGCTAGGAATTGTTCAAACCTTTTGATGGCTTTGTGTGTTCCCTTGTTCTTTTGATTGGCAAATGAATCAAAGATAAAACTGTTTCCAAGGATAGGGGCAATTACATTGCATAATGCATGATGAACAACCCTATCACGAAAATCAGATGCACCAATCTTACGTGTCTTTGGATCTCTAACAATGAAAGTTTGAATTGGTGCAGGATGATAAGTAAATGTTTGAAGTTCAAACTGAAGCTTCAGTAAATTCTCTTTCAAATCAGCTTCGAATGCAATTACATAATCCTTGAGAGTTTTCCTTTTTCTAGCCTTTTTAAAAGCAAGCTCAAGATTTTCGTAGGAAGTAAGGTTCTCGTATAAATCAGTGTGTGTTTTCATAAAACAATAATAAGAAGAGAAAAAGAAATAAAATCCCAAGATCGTAGGCCAAGGTCATTTGAGAAGCATTGGACCAGTTGTCGTTAGCATAGACGTTACGCCTTTCACAGCAGTATTGGTTATCTAAAAAAATAAACCAAAAACTACTCCTGTTGTTGATGTTGTAGTCGTTGACGTTGCGGCCGACAGAGCCGACCAATGTAACCCGCTTACTCACAAACAACACATTTCAGCTCAGTTAAGTCGAGCCTTCTGTGTTCCACCGCAATTTCAGGTTTCCAATTGAACGTCGCAACGTTCAATGGACCATAAATCGATGTGTCGATTTATCGGTCGCAAAAAATAAACTACTAACTGTCCACTTGTTCGGCGTACCGAACAAGGGATGCTTTGTTGCCGTGCAACAATCGCATCACTGCTGAATTTCACAGCCAATAATCAGAAGATTATTAGCACTATAAGCGAGTGTGTGACCCTAGCCTACTAACTAGGGAATAATGTAAGAAATAAAAGAAGTTAAAAAAGAATAAGATTATTCAGTGAGCCTTCTTTCAGCTTCTTTTAATTGTTCAGGAGTACCAGCAACAATCAATTTTCCCTGCTCCTTGGTAATTTTGTATCCTGCTGGAGCACTAGTTTCAGTTGGGACTTCGCTTTCAAGCGGCGCGGTCGCAGAGCGACCAACAATTACCACCCCCGAAGCATCGGACCAGCCGTCATAAGCATAGACGACACGCCTCCTGATGTAGTAGTAGCCGTAGACGACGCGGCCGACAGAGCCGAGATACCCTAAATCTTCAGGTTTTATTCCCATTTTTGTAAGTATTACTTGGAGTTCACTAGATAAGTTACTAATATCTAAAAACTCATCAGAATGCCTGACTGAAGAAAATCTGGCACTCAGAGTATTCCAACCGACCTGATCAGAAACTCTTCCATCATTTAATGCAAATCCATCTTCATCAACTGAATTTGACCAGACTCTTGGCCTTGCGGCGTTCTTAACCTTAAGGTCTGTTGCTGGATTGA
>CAYYPF010000202.1:0-1888 GCA_964473475.1 Microcaldota archaeon
CATTTTTATCTTTTCCTATAGCCGGGTTAATATTTGTATTAGCCCCAGATTTTACCAAAATATTCTTGGGAGACAAATGGATGCCGATGGTACCAGCGATGCAGGCATTGGTCTTGTGGGGATTGATAAGGTCCATAGGGGCAACAACTGGTCCGATATTCCATGGTGTTGGAAAACCCAGGATTCTTACAAAATTGGCTGTTATCCAATTAATAATGCTGATAGCCATAATTTACCCATTAACAAATAAATTCGGTATTTTCGGAACCGCTATAGCGGTGATAATTCCTAATCTTATTACCCAGATCATTGCTGGCATCCAAGTGTTGAATATCATAAGATGTAATACATTGAGGTTTATTAAGTTACTCTTATTTCCTCTTTTTTTTACGGGTATAATAGTTCTAATAGTAAGTATCTTTATTAATGTATATAAGAATGTTAATACAGGTATCTTTTTCGTATTAATACTTTTTGGAGTATCTGGTTACTTAGGAATAGTATGTTTATTTGGAAGAAAGTTTGGTTATGATACTATGAAAATATTATCTCAATTATTGAGACAAAGCAAGGAATAAAAAATGTCTATTGATTCACAAAAAACTATTTGGGATAGAAATTGGGAGTGTCAAAGTCGGACAAATCCTAAAGAGATTTTGGGTTCAAAATTTACCCAAGAGTCGTATCGCTGTCTTAAAAACTTTATTAACGAAAGTGACAAGTCAATTCTGGAAGCGGATTGTGGGACAGGCAGACTTTGTTGTCTATTAGCAAGGGATTATCCTGGTTCTCAAGTGGTAGGAATGGATATATCTCCAAACTCACTTAGAATTGCAAATCACTTGAAAGAGTATCTCCAAGTTTTAAATGTTACTTTTGAGATAGGTAATTTATTCCAAATGCCTTATCCTGATAATTATTTTGATGTAGTTTTTAACGATGGAGTAATAGAGCATTTTCCCCTTGAAGAGCATCCAAATTATAAAGATGCCTTAAGGGAAATGATTAGAGTTACAAAATCAAACGGAAAAGTAATTATAGATGTGCCAAATTGGTATTGTTTCTCTCACACTATTTTCAAATGGATGTTAAAAAAATTGGGAAGACAATATGAATATGGATACGAAAAATCTTTTAAGCGTAAAGAGCTAATCAGCATTTTTAAAGAATTCAATCTTACAGATTTAGAGTCAAAAGGATATTATCCAGCCCATGGATTTTATAGATTAAGTAAGTATTCTCCAATTTTTTCTTGGCTGAGTAAGATAGTAAATATGTTGGATACTAAATACACCGCTAACTTATTCGGTTTTATGATACTTGTTAAAGGTAGAAAATCATGAGACCAGGAACACTATTACGTTGGTATGCTTTAAAAAGCATTTTAAAATCCGAAATTAAAGATGGTTTAATCATTTTTGATATTGGCAGTTACGATGGATTTATTTCATACAATCTAAAAAAACTATTCCCAAATCTTAAAATTACAGTTGTAGACATAGATAAATCGGGTTTACACATAGCAAGAGAAAGGGGATTAAATACACTCTATGCATTTGCTCTTAAATTACCAATCAAAAGTAAATCAATTGATATAGTGCTTTGCCTTGATTTAATAGAACATGTTAAAGAAGATGATAAACTGATTAAAGAGATTTCCAAAGTTTTGAAAGAAGATGGCAAAGTCATTGTAACCACGCCTATGCAAAATGGAGTATCTTTTCCATTTCTAAGTAGACAAGAAATAGAAGCTATTAATAAAAGTTGGGGTCATGTTCGAAAGGGATATTCTTTAGAAAACATTAAAAATTTGTTTGAAACTAATAATATTAACCCAGATTATGCGTTAAGTTTGTTCTTTGAAAAATAAAAAATCTCGCAAAGTGAA
>CAYYPF010000203.1:0-1879 GCA_964473475.1 Microcaldota archaeon
TCTTGGTCCACGATATGGAGACGAACTCGGAGTCGTGTAGCTTGACAATATCTTCTTGTCTGATAATCTATAGTTAGAAGTTCGTTAGATTTTGGAACCGCCATTTCTGATGTAAATGGTGACTACTCATACCGCTGAGCTTCCTGATGACGACTGACTAAATCTTTAAATGCCGGCGTACGCTCGGTGGCAAATTACAGTTTCTCCAAATCAGGAGAAGGTGGTATTTGCCTTTGAGCGTTTGCCGGTATTTTCTTTTAACCCTCTTCCTGACTGGAGGAGGGTTTTAAATTTCTCAATAAGGTCGCAACTTTCTAAAAATCACAGGACCAAAAAGCTGAGGTTTCTCCTGTGATTCCTCAGCTTTTTGACTTCTAGAATTATTATGAATTTACTCGATATTGTTCTCCAATACTATGACAAAGGCTATTGTCCTATCTCAGTAAATAAAGACAAGTCCACAGATATCACGTGGGAAGCTTTTTTAACATCCTTGCCAGAGGGGACTGAACAAATTAAAAAGTGGTTTCAGCTTTCAAACACCTCCTGTTATGTTGCGCTGGTAGTTTCTAAGTTTTATAAATTTTTAGTGTTAGAAGTAGATCCTACTGAGAATATGGAAAGGATTAAAGAAAAATATTCCGTTCCTGAAACCGTATCTTATCAAATGGGGAATGGCGGAATTTGCTTTTTCTTTCAATATCCTAAAGAGTTAACTGAATTTAAAATTCCAACAGGGGTCTTTGAAGAAAAAATGGAGCTGAGGAATAAGGGCTTAATAATTGTCCCTCCATCTTTGGATCAGTCTGACAGGCAGTGCAAATGGATCAACTCCATTTTTACTAATAAGATGGCTGAACTTCCTTCAACATTGTTAGAAACAGCAAAGAAATACCAAGAAGAAGATGAGAAAGCCCTGTCTCACCACAAAAGATATGAAAAAGACTTAGGCAATACGAACCATAAAGCAAAGAGTAAACCTAAATATGCCTGTTCTGCTGTTTTAGCTGACGGTTCAATAGTGGAGATGGTATATAACTCTAAAGAAGAAACAAAATTCGCTGTGTTTAAAGACGGCTGTGTCAAATATTCAGAAAACATTAACTTGCCAAATGGTAAGACGCTAAAGCCAATTCCGGCCGAGAGAGATATTATTAAAAACGGAGTGGTTTTATTTCCGGCCGAAGCTGAAGAATACGAAACTGAAGAGAAACTTTTGAACACTATCCAAGAATTTATTCATAAATGGGTGGAGGTTAAACCAATTTATGAGAAAATTGCCAGTTATTATGTTCTGTTTGATTGGCTTTATGACTGCTTTAACGAATTACCATATCTTAGACCATTAGGAGATTGGGGCACGGGTAAAACTAGATTTTTAAAAACTATTGGATCCATCTGTTATAAACCGATATTTGCCGGTGGAGCGATAACTTCGGCTCCTATATTTAGGATTCTTCAAGAAATTCAAGGCACCTTTATTATGGATGAAGGAGATTTTAAGAATAGTGAAAGTTGGTCTGATATAATAAAGATTTTAAATACTGGCTATGAACGGGGACTTCCGGTTCTCAGATGTGAAGGAGAGAAGAACGAACCAAAAGCATTCCGAACTTATGGACCAAAAATCTTGGCAACTAGGGAACTATTTAATGACCATGCTTTGGAGAGTCGATGCTTGACGTTTGGAATGGAGACAAAAACTCGAGACGATATCCTGGAAAATCTTCCGAATGGTTTTTATGAAGAAACGATTCTCATTCGGAACAAGATGTTGCTTTGGAGGTTTAGAAATTATGGAAAGAGAGAGTTAAATCCGAAATTAAGAGAGAAAAGCATCGAACCGAGATTAAACCAAATCATAATTCCACTGCTTAGC
>CAYYPF010000204.1:0-1860 GCA_964473475.1 Microcaldota archaeon
AGTATTGGTCGTTCATTATTTAGCTATTTCAACATTTTCTCATTATTGCTAATCTGTGTTTTTGGAGTAATATTTTTACTTTCTTTATATAAATATTATAAAAAGAAAAAAAATTTAGATCTGTTATTTTTTATTCTTCTTATTCTGATTCCAACACTGGTTTCTCTTACTCCTTTTGGAAGCAATTTTAAAAGCAGGATGCCTTTATTATATCCAATTTTCTTCTCCTTACTGATCGGAGAATTTTATAGTTTGGATAAGAAAATAAATTATCTAATTTATGCACTACTTTTTGGAATGTTTCTACTTTTTATTACTCATCCAATCTATTCAGTATCTGATGAAATATTCTCCATGGCTAAATGGGCTGCTTCAAATTCAGAAGACCGAGTCTTATTTTTGCCTCAAGGTTTTGGAATGTTGACTGAGTGGTCAGGAAACCCTAGTGCGCATGAATATCTTTTTTCCACATATCTGATGCCACTCAATGGAAAGGAAATATACAATGGTTGGTTTGGAGAGTTTGCTCCGCATGCAAAAAAGGACGAATCGATTATGTTTTCCTGTACTGGCTCTAAATCTACTTCGACTCTTTTGTCCAGTATCACCTTGTTTGATAATACAATTATTGCATCCATGGGTATTTGCAAGGTTCCGGAGGATAAGGCTCTTTTCTGTAGTATTCTTGAAGAAGGTTCTATAGATACAGTATTTGTCAATGGACTGTTTGATGAAGTTATATCCTATGCGCGGGGTCTTCCTTGTTTGGAAGAGTTTGGTAGTTATAAAACTTTAATCGGATTTAAAGTAAAAAATCCAAAGCCTTACGTTGAAAACGGATTCAAATATTCTAAGAATTCCGAAAGAATTTATATTGATCTTCAAGGATCATATACCGGAGAACTAATTGTTCGTGAAAGTTATTATCCATACTGGAAGGCCCATTTGGATGGAAAAGAACTTACAGTTAAGGAATCAGATTATAATTTCCTTTTAATTGATATTTCTGTTGGAAGTGGATCACACACTTTGCTTTTAGAATACGAACCACCGAGATATTCTCATATTTTCGAATACCTATCCTTCTTATCAATCTTAGTTTCTTTAGTAGTTTTGTTTAGTGATAAGCTTCAAAAACAGATTGAAAATACGCTATTCAAGAAGTGAACGTATGCCTCAGATCTCAGTAATAATCCCAACCTGGAACGAAGGAGAAAACATAGAAACTACTCTCAGGAAAGTTTCCTCCCAGCTAGAACAGGATAAGCTTTCATATGAAATTCTAGTAATGGATGATGATAGCAAGGATGGCACACAAGAAATTGTTCAAAAACTTTCAAACTTAAATCTAGCAATTAAACTAATTAAGCACCCCCCTCCAAGAAGCTTTGGTTATTCCGTAAGGGATGGAATCCAGCTTGCAAAAGGAGAACTTTCAGTAATTCTTATGGCTGACCTTTCTGATGATCCAAAATTCATAAAGGAAATGTGGAGTAAATATAAAGAAGGCTATGATGTAATTGTTGGTTCAAGATTCCTCAAAGGTTCAAAAAACTATAACTACCCATTCTTGAAAATGCTTTGCAACCGTATGTTCAACATTGCAATAACGGTTGGCTTATTTACTGGAATACGCGATACCTCAAATAATTTCAAGGCATTTAGTACATACAAGGCAAAGCAAATTTCCTTAACCTCTAAAGGATTCGAGGTTGCAGCTGAACTTATGCTCAAAATGCTCATAAAAAAGAACAGGATTTGCGAGATTCCAGTAACCTGGACTGATAGAACCGCAGGCAAGGCAAAATTTAAGCTCTACAAAACCTTTATTAACTATTTTCTTCTATTCTTAAGAACACT
>CAYYPF010000205.1:0-1819 GCA_964473475.1 Microcaldota archaeon
TTTGCAACCCCAAAAGCATCTCAAAGCAAATCAATATATTCCTTATAATATTTCCATTGACCAATATCTAAAACTTCTTTAGAAGTAGGAAATATCTTAACCTTAAAATTCTTAGCTTTTGCTCTAGTAATTAAATCTGTCATATCTATTTTTTCATTTATAGCAATTAAATCTATAATCTTAGGATTCAATATATATAACCCACTATTTATCAAGAATTGATAATTGGGTTTCTCATTTACTTCTAAAAAAGAACCTTCTTTGTCTACAGTTAATACACCATAACCTATGTTAATGTTTTTTACTTCTGCAACAATAGTAATGTCTGCGTTTTCTTTATTATGATAATTTAAAACTTCAGAAAAATTTAAATCAAATAAAACGTCACAATTGCTTACAAAAAAAGGTAAACTTATTTTAGTGTTTCTAAGCAACCCAATACTACCTGCAGTACCTAAAAATTCCGGTTCCTCCAAAAAATTAACATTATATTTGAGATCCTTAAAATATTGTTTTATTAAATCTTTTTTGTAATTTACAGAAATACAAAAGTTCTCAAAACCGCAATTACAAAAATTATCTAGAATATTTTCAATAATGGTTTTATCTTTAAATGGAATTAAGGGTTTTGGAATCACTTTTGTAAGTGGCGATAACCTATCCCCTTTTCCCCCCGCCATAATTATAACAACATTGTCATATTTCTGTTTTAAATCAAAATTTATATTAAATTCTATTATTGATTTTATTTTAAAATGTTCATCTAAAATAGGAAGCTGATTAATCCCATAAACTAATAAGTCCTTTTCAGAGGATTTTCTAAACTCTGTTTCAAGAAGGTATTTTGGATTTTTATTCATTATAGTAAAGACTAGTTTATTTAAATCTGGTTCTGCAGAGTATAAAAAACGTCTTATATCTCCATCTGTAACAGTACCTATTAATTTTTTATCTTTATCTACAACAAACAAAATTTTTGTTTTCGATTTATCCAAAAATTTTAATACTTCTTTAATAGTTACATTTTCAGTTATGGATATAAATTCAGACAACATTTTATAAACCATAATATCGCCTCATTTTAATTTTCGTCTCTCCAAATTGTATGTCTCAATTCCCATTCACCTTTATCATTCTTTTTCCATAGATGGGGCGATCTAAATTTGTCTATAGTTTCAAAAAACTCCTTTTTTGTTATGTCTATATATTCTAAGAATTCTTTAAAATATCTCTTTGGGAATTCTTGATCATATTTCTTAACTAATGCTATTCCTTCTTCACGGGTAATTTTATGGTTTCTTATTTCCTGTGAAGCATCATATGTTGTTCTTCCAATACCAAATTTGATTAATGTAGTCCAATAATGAAATGGGTCTGTTTTATCATCTATACTGTTATATTTTGAATATGTACCTTCAGTTCTTTGATCATTTGGTTGAAATCCGGTTTTTTCAACAGAAAAATAATATGCTTCTTGAGGGTCCCATTTGATGTAATAACCCATATAATGTACTTGTATCTTCACTTTTTCTATTTCGTTAGGATCAACTGGCAAATAAGGTAACAAATCATTCATTGTCAACTTATATTTCTTTATCAAATCTTTGACAGATATACCCCCAATAAACATATTCATATAATCCTTACCTGCATGATATTTTTCAGATCTTAATGCCATCACAGTATCTTGTATTGGGTTTCCATACTCCGACTCATTCTCTCCATAAAAAACTAAAGAAACATTATATTTCAGTGCAAATCTTGCTCCTATATTCTTTTGTCCTAATATGAATGGTTGAAAAGGATGCAAAAGATTCTT
>CAYYPF010000206.1:0-1814 GCA_964473475.1 Microcaldota archaeon
ATTACTTGCATAAATGAGATCCTGTATCACAAACTTCATTTGTTGGGCAATCTTTTGTAGAGGTGCAATAACCAACATCTGCTTTGCATAAATGAGAGCCCACATTACAGGATTCCCAATCAGAACAATCCCAGTCAGAACTGCACATTCCGTGCTTGGCTGTGCATTGATGAAGTTTAGAGTCACAGTATTCCCAGGAAGAGCATTCATTATCTTCAAAACAGTATCCCTGCAATGGAATGCATCTCTTAGTTATAGGATCACAATTTGAATAGTAAGAACAATCCTCTTCTGAGATACAGAAGCCCTCTTTTGCATAACAATAGTGCGTTTCTTCATATTCGCAATACTGCCAGGATTCGCAATTAGAATCAGAATTACATCTTCCAATTAAGGGTTCACATTTTCCCTCACCACTGCAACCTTCCCAACCATTACAATCAGTAACTTCTTTACAGAATCCAGGTTTGGATTCACAGTTGTGTGTATCTGGACTGCAATAGGTTGTTGGGTCAGAACAATCAGAAGATTGCCCACAGAAACCAACCTTGATTTCGCAAGCTCCTTCAGAAGAACAAACTTGCCAGGATTCGCAATCTGCATCTAATGCACAGAAACCCAAAGCATAATCACAAATATGTGTTTCAGTATCACAAGAATATATTGTAATGTTTCCGCAATCAAGATCTTTAGCGCAATAGCCTTCTTTAGCTACGCATTTTGCAGTATCTTCATTACAGGCTTGCCAATTTTCACAATCAGAATCCATAGTACATTTCTTAGGTCCGCTACCCAAACAGCCAAAAAGTAATAGAACAGATAAAACCAATAACACAGATAACTTTTTCATCATCACACCTTTGGGAATGTATATTAGAATAATTATTAAACATGACGTTCTAATTTACGAAATACGTTTGAAAAGTTCATAAAATTTTTTATTTCCAGGTCTGCATTGGATTTTTCTTTTGAGAATTTCCCTAAAAGGACTCGTACAGTTTTTAGGCCTGCTTTTTTTGCTGGTTCAATGTCTGCAACAGGATTATCTCCAACCATTAAACATTCTCCTGGCTTAGCTTTTAATTCATTTATAACAGTTACAAAAAAATTCTTGTTTTTTTCCTCTTTCATTTCTTCAGAAATGAATACCCGATCGAAAAAAAGCGCTATTTTCAGACGTATTAATTTGTCCCACTGTTTAACTGCAAGGCCATTTGTCGCAATGTGGAGAGTGTAGCCATTTCCTTTTAACCAGAGCAAAAGCTTTGGAATATCTGGGTATGGGTGAATTGAGGATTTTGAATTATGGTATGCATTTACTGCTGCTGCAATATATTTTGCCTGGTTTTCTTTTATTCCAATTTTAGTACATACATCACTGAAATGGTAACCGTAATTTGAGCCTTTCTCTTCAATTACCTCTAAAAGTAGCTTGTATAGTTTTTCTGGATCTTCTTTTACACCCATCTCAACCATTGCATCCACTGCATTTTTTCTTGCGATTTTTACAAATTTAGAGGTTGGAAATAAGGTTTCATCAATATCAAAGAGGATATGTTTGATTTTCATCAAATATAGATGAGAGGATGATGATTTTTAAATATATTCTAGAACAATAATCTCTTATCCCGCAGTAGCTCAACGGTAGAGCGATCGGCTGTAAGATATGAATATAAAATTATCTGGCTAAAGTTCGTTCTACTAGCTCAAGCTAGTATTTCACCCGTAAAGATTACGGAGTCGAAACCGATAGGTTGCTAGTTCAAATCTGGCCTGCGGGATTTCATTTTCATATTGAAAATGAAAGATTTGAA
>CAYYPF010000207.1:0-1803 GCA_964473475.1 Microcaldota archaeon
GTAACCTAGTTACCCCCAGTAACTAAATTCCCCTTTTTGCTAATCTTTGTTCCTCAGGCATAGAAGTTACATCCAATCCCTTCATTGGCTCTCCTAATCCTTCAGAAGCCTTTGCAACTCTCTCTGGATCATTAAAATGTGCAACTGCATCCACAATTGCCGTAGCTCTTTTTTCTGGATCTGAGGATTTGAATATTCCTGAACCAACAAATACCCCATCTACTCCTAATTGCATGCAAAGGGAAGCATCTGCAGGTGTTGCAATTCCTCCAGCTGCAAAATTAACAACCGGAAGCCTTCCAAGTTCCTTAATTTTTTTCAAAAGTTCAACAGGAACCCCATATTCCTTTGCCTTAATCTTCATTCGTTCCTCATTCAGTTTCTTCAATTCTTCAACTTCTCTATTAATTGCACGAATATGTTTTACTGCCTCAACTATATTTCCAGTTCCTGCTTCTCCCTTAGTTCTAATCATTGCTGCCCCTTCATTTATTCTCCTAAGTGCTTCTCCTAAATTTCTTGCTCCGCAAACAAAAGGAATATTGAATTTAGTTTTATCCACATGGAATTCCTCATCTGCTGGGGTTAATACTTCACTCTCATCTATGTAATCAACTTTAAGTGCCTCAAGAATTTGTGCTTCTGCAAAATGTCCTATTCTGCATTTAGCCATTACCGGAATAGTTACTGATGCCTTAATTTCCTTAATCATTAATGGGTCGCTCATTCGAGCTACGCCGCCCTGTGCACGAATATCTGCTGGTACTCTTTCTAAAGCCATAACTGCAATTGCTCCTGTTTTTTCTGCAATTCTTGCCTGCTCTGGATTAGTAACATCCATGATTACTCCGCCTTTGAGCATCTGAGCGAGTCCTGATTTTAATGTGAAAGTTCCTGTTGTCATAAAAATTCACTTTATAGAGTAAATATTAGAAGGGAAAAACTATTAATTACTTTGTAAAGGATGAATCAATCTAACTCTCTTAAACATAAAGTTTTATAAATTGTAACATAGACATAATATTATTATGAAACCAGTTAGATTAATTCTTGCTAATCATATTTCTATTAATGTACCTGGATTGTTAGTTCGAGGGAGTAAATTTACCTTTTATAAACTCAAAGAAGCATTAGAGCAAAGGAAAGGAAGGCGCGTTACACTAATAGCTGAAGATATTTTTGTTGGATTCGGGAGTTTATACACAAGAATAGATATACGAACTCAAATGGCGCTTAGGGCACAACTTGCATCAGAAACTGCAAATTATGTGCAGTGTATTGAATCTATGCATAGAGCAGAAGAACAAGGTATGGATTTATTTCCACACATAATTACCTTATCTAAAGGACATATAATTGCTGCAAATCTTGAAAGACCTGGAAGTGCAAAAGAATTTTGTACAGAGTTTAATGAGGAATGCCAACTTAAAACACTGGAAGCATTTGCATACGCTGAGTTAGGATACTCCTCTGCTATGCATGGAAATTCATCTCTTGGGATAGAATATCTACTAAAAAGTGTAAAATTACTTTCAGAAGTTGCGAGGCTAAGAGATGAACTAACTCTTCAACAGATTAGAAGATTAATAAAAGAAAGTCCTGATGATTTATTTGTCGTGACTTTAGGAGTAAACCATCGTTACTTTGCTAACTCTTTTGGAGAAATTCCAGTTGAAGTTTGCATTCAACCTGATTTTGAAAGTTCTTATAAGGACGAAGCGATAATAAAGTTATTAGACGGGGATGCAGATGAAAGAACCTTACTTAATTTACTTGCTAAAGAGATTGAATTTTATCCAATAT
>CAYYPF010000208.1:0-1796 GCA_964473475.1 Microcaldota archaeon
TTCTATAAAAAAGAGAGAAATCAGAATCATAATTATTGAAAAGATTATTCCTATTGTGCTTCCTTTTGTAAGTTCCATTATGAAAATAACCTCCAGGTTCCTCTGGTCAAGTTTTGGTTTGGGAACCTTTCCAAAAGGGTCATTTTTGATTTTCCACTTAGCACTGAAGTAAACTGCATTGGTCTTCTAAGACCACTGGAAGGACAACTTTTTTCATTGCCTCCGATTAAAGTTGTATGAAAACACTTTTCAAATTCCGTATTTAATTTTGTTTTTTCCATTTTATTGTGCTGGTTGTTTTATGTATAAAAATATTAAAAAGAAAATATTTGCAACTGTGACCCCGAGGATTGTGACTAAACTTATCATTGGTGTACTCAGAGATATTCCAAGTCCGCTTACTCTCATGATAATCAAAAGCAACATCAAAATCATGGGGGCTGCAATTACTACACTAAGATAAATATCCATGAAAGTCTCTGTAGATTTATTATATTTCTCCCTCTCAATCTTATAATCAAACAAAAGAGTTTCTGCTCTTTTTTCAAAGAATTCTGCAAGATTTCCTCCGGAGCTAATTGTAGTTGAAATCCCATTGTATAGTTCTGCAAGTTTTCTGCTAGGACAATTAAACGCACTATTTCTCAAAGCACTCACCAAATCATAACCATATATATGAATTTCATTTATTATCTTAGCAAATTCTTTTTGTATTGCAGGATATTCTCTTGTGGAGATAATTATTCCAAACATTTTGCTCGGATCTTTCATTGCTCCAGCAATTGAAGACATATGTATTGTTACGAATGGTAGCTCCTGATTTATCTTTCCTTCTATAGACTTTTTTTCAAGAGAGGGATATGAATATAGCATAAAAAAAGTTCCAAGAGGGATTATAAAAATTATCCAAAGGAATTTTAGCATTCTACTTTGAATTGCTTCTCCAGCAAGACTGATCATCGGTGCTACCATGCTTATATTAAAAAAAAGGAGAAAGATAAATAGAAATATTGAGATAAAAATTGAAAGGACGGTTGTGAATAACATAACCGATACATAATTTTCAGGAATAAATTGCATATTTGCTCTTACCAATGATTTTCTCAGAGAGCTAAACATTCCTCCATAGATCAGTTTTCTTGATTGTGAATAAAAACTTCTTACTGCAAAATTGACATATCTACTTGGTTTTTCTCCTCTATACCCAGGGATTACTTCTTTTTTTTCCTTAACTCTCTTTAAACTAAGTTTTTCTAGAAAAGGTAAGTCTTTTCTTGTAAGTGGAGAAGAAGGAGGTCTTTGGTTTGAAAGCAAATTATATCCTGTCGACATATCGCTTAATACTTTTTCTTTTGTCTGGGGATTTTCCGATATTTCTAAATCAAAGGTCGTCAGAGATAGCTGGGTCAAAAATTCATTGACTTCTTTTTTTTGAATTTCTAAAGTTGTTTTCCTCAATTCTATCTGAGAGAGAAGAGTTTTTTGATCTTTTTCACTCTTTGATCTTTGCACATCTTCTTCCAGACGGATAACATCTTCTATTATACTTATTTCTTTGAAAACTTTTTCTTTAAATGTTTTTATTTGTTCTTCAATCATTTTAAACCTTAAACAATTTTTTCTTGTATTTGGAAAAAAAGATCTTTTAATCTATTGAATTCATCAATATTTTTTTCTTCATATGCCTTTTCCATTTTATCAATAGTTTCTTTCAGAGATAAAGATAATTGTTTTAACGGAATAGACCCCTCTCTTGACATAATACAAGAAGAGAATAGGCATTATTCAATATTTTG
>CAYYPF010000209.1:0-1794 GCA_964473475.1 Microcaldota archaeon
ATAAATAACATTTTGTCCTCCTTTTTCTGATTCCGATCTAGAAAGAAAATATCTAAATTTCTGGCCTTCAACTTCAGCTTGTATGAATGTTCCATCACAGGCAGCTAAGAAATATTCATAACCAACAACATCAAAACCAACAAATCTTTCATTTTTTAAAGGATCACGATCCAAAATTCTTCTTTTTTCTTCATCAGAAAGTAAGGAGACAAGTTTTTCTATATCTTTAACATGAGGTATGTAACTGGAAAGTAGATTATGAAGAATTATTGGGGAGACCGGTAATTTATATCTAATCATGTTCAAAACAATATCCAAATATTCCTCTTGTGAAAAATATTCAAATACCGGTAATGCGGACCCAATACCAACAATATATTCTGGATCATTATTTTCCTTAAATGCATCCAACAATAGCTTAATAGCTCGCTCAGTGGCAACATTCATTAATATTACTGATATTTCATAGGTCCTGTTGTCTTTAACATAAGCGAGTTCTTCGAGTGATTCTACAATGCGATCTTTGCATTCAGGACTTTGTTTCATAAGTTTATCCACTATCACTCCAAAGGAATAAACTACTGAAGCACTTTGCGTATTTTGAATTAAAAATAAAATATGATCCATATCCTGGATAGATGCCAAATACTGCAAAGGTCCTGATAAACTAACATGTAGGTCAGGATCCCTGCTATTTATTGCACGTGAAAAAAATAAATCACTCAAAGCCATTCTTGTTTTCCCTTCATAACCTTCAAAAACTAAAGCTGTATTCAATAAACTATCAGATCCAAACTGAATCTCTGTAGATGCAAAAATAAAGTCGTCTCCTCTTGAAGGTTTTCCGTTTAGTATATCTAAGACTAAACCAACTAAAGATCCACTAATATACTCAAATCTCGGAGCAATTACAATAGATGGATCACGAGACAATAACCTAAATGTTTTTGGCATATTCGGTTTTTCTATCACTAATGCCCTTCGTTTTACTAAGCGTTTATCAGCAGTACGCATAACTATAATTGGTAGGATAACTCTTTTAAAGTTATTTTTTGTTGATTTTTATGATTTCAGTACTCAAGATCAGTATGAAACAAGTTTCATATCTCCTGAGTCCTTCAGTCGCTACGCTCCTTCAGTACTCAAGATCATCGTCACAGCGAATCCTGAGACAAAAATGTTTTTTGTCTCAATCTATACAGAACCATCGTGAGATTCCAAATTCAACAATCGGAATTACTTAGTTGGTCCTGTATAAGCTCAGAAAAATGAGTTCATCAAGTAGGGATAATTGATTGTATAAATTTAAAATAGCAGAAGTTTATTTTTTTCTATAACCAAAAAGCTTGTTATAAGTTAGAATAAAAACATAGGGAAGAACAATTCGGTTTTTTGAAGAGACCTGGGATCTGAGCCTGGAAGTTAAAAAAAAGATGAAAGTTATGGTTAGATGTATAGATTTAATAAAATATAGGGTTAAATGCTAATAATTCAGATTTACTATGTGATAAAATGCCAACAGAAGTTCATACTGAAATAGTCGATTTATACTCAACTAAAATCAAGACACGAAAAGAGGAGCAATATGCTACTTACGAGATCGTTAGCCAGATTTTAGCTTGGATGAAGGAAAATGGAAAATCGTTACGAAATGTTAACACTATACTTTTAAATAAACTAGTCTATTTTTCTATGAAGGAAATACAAAAAACTAATGAATTACTCTTAGTATCTAGTGGTTGGTATAAATACGGTCCTTGTTACGAAGAGCTTAGGGAACGAGAAGCCCCAACT
>CAYYPF010000210.1:0-1775 GCA_964473475.1 Microcaldota archaeon
ACTATTTCCCAGAAACTAAGCCTTATCTCTTAAGAATCCAAATTCTGGAAAGAGCAGTCTTTTTAATTACTCCAAATTGAATGATTCCATCTGTTTTAACCAATTGGCTTGGTGGAAACACAACTCTCAAAAACCTATGGTACATCTGCTGTTTAACCCACCTACTCTATTCAGTGGTTTTTGAGAAGCCATTTCCAAAGAGGAATAAACTCTATTCCCCCATCCACTTTCTCAACATCCTTTGTAATAATCATTAGTTTCTTGGTTTTACTAAACTCTTCCTTAAATTTATTTAGCCCTTCAATTTCTCTTTCGTCTATTTCATCTCCATAACAAACATTCATTGCATTCAAACTTTGATCCTTGTTCTTAACTATAAAATCAACTTCTTTTTTCCCTTTCCAATAGTAAGGATAAAAACCCCTTCTTTTTAATTCTACAAAAACAAGGTTCTCAGCCAATTTACCTTCGTCTTTTGAAAACTTGAAGCTTACAGAATTCCTCAATCCATTATCTATTGTATAAATCTTTGACGGCAAGGTTTTTTGTTCTTTAAACGAGTATGAAAAATGATCTATGGTAGAAAAGAGAAATGCCTCTTTGAAATAGGATAAATAATCTTTCGTAGTGTCATAAGACATACCTAGCGCATTTCTTATGTTTCTTAGGGATATCAAACCTGTGAAATTGTTCATGAAAAATAGCGCGAGATCTTTTGCTTTTTCACTGTTGAGATTGTGCCTATCTACTATATCCTTATATAAGATATCATCAAAATACTGTGATAGGAGTTTTGTTTTGAAATTTTCTTCTTTAAACAAGACCTCAGGAAAACCTCCGAAGTTCAAATACTCATCAAAATATTTAGAAATCTGTATCTTGGTTTTTTCTGTTATTATTCCTTTACTAATTTTTTTATCATCTACTTTTAACCCCTTAAATGCCAGGAATTCTCTAAAGTCCAACGTAGAAACTTTATACGATAAGTTTCTTCCAGTAAGTAAAGCAGAATACTCCTTTTTTAATAAGTATGAACAAGAACCGGAAATAACAAACTTATCATTTGTTTTGAGATCGTATTTTTTTCTTATCCAATATTCCCACTCCTTTCGTTTATGGATTTCGTCCAGGAAAACATATGCCTTTTCTTCCAAGTTCATTTTTTTTCTATATTCATTGTAAATGTCATCTAACGAATCTTGTGAAAGTTTTTTATCCTCCAAGTTCACAAATAGTATGTTCTCTGGCTTTATCCCTTTTTTCAATAGATTATCTATCATCTGGTACATCAAAGTGCTTTTTCCACACCTTCTTATCCCGGTTATTATCGTTACTTCTTTTACACCTATAGAATCCGACAGTTCCTTGTATTCCTGCCTTTTTTTACCTTGTAATTCCTCACTGACTTTTCCACTTTCCCACCACAGGTTCCAGTCTACAAGTTTTTCTACGTTCATGTTACTTATCAATGTAACAAAATATATATAAATGTTACGTTTCAGTGTAACAAATTTAAAGCCAAGTTATTAATTTTATAGGTATTTAGAAAACCCATATTCTCTGATGCTAGTTTTAAATAAACTGCGCTACAGACCTCTGGGCGGTAATCCAGTATGAAAATGGTTAGAGAACTGAGAAAAAGTCTCAGTATTTGGCGGAAGATTCGAACCTTTTGTTCAGTGCATGAGGTAATTGAAGCACTGAGAAGAACTCTCTGGTTACTTCCCCTGCAATTTCGTTACAAAAATAGAAGAAAGTTAAACTCTTTAATTATT
>CAYYPF010000211.1:0-1770 GCA_964473475.1 Microcaldota archaeon
ACATAATCTAAAATCGCCATTCTAGCTGGCACTCCGTTCTTTGATTGATCGAAATATTTTGCATATGGAGTATGGTCAATTTCCAAATCAATTTCCCCAACCTTTGGAAGAGGGTGCATAAGAACCAAATCATCCTTTGCACCTTTCAAATTTTCCTTTGTAATTGTAAATTTCTTTTGAATGCTCATTGCTTCATAAGGATCTGCAAACCTTTCCTTTTGTATTCTGCAAGCATAAACCACGTCCATTCCCTCTACGTCCAGAGAATCAGTTAATTCAATCTGTACCTTGAATTTTTCCTTTAATTCCTTTACTAATTCAGGATCCATTTCCAGTCCTTTTGGAGCAGTAAGGGTAATCTTTGCCCCAAACATCGAGAGTACATAAACCAGGGATTGCATTGTTCTTGCGTGTTTTAAATCTCCAACTAAGTTGAAATTCAATCCTCCTATTTTTCCCTTTAATTTCTTTATTGTATACAAATCCAACATTGCTTGGCTTGGATGCTGGTTTCCTCCATCCCCTCCATTTACAATTGGTGCATTTGCAACTTCTGAGGCTAGCCTTGCTGAGCCTTCTTTTGGGTGCCTCATTACAATTACATCCACATATCCATCCACGTTCTTGATTGTATCTGTGAAGCTTTCTCCTTTTTTTAGGGAACTAGTTTCAGTATCAAAGTCAATATACTTCATTCCTAACCTAGAAGCTGCACTTTGAAAGGAAAGCTTAGTCCTTGTGGATGGTTCAAAAAATAAAGTTGCAATTAATTTTCCAGAATGCTGTTCCTCTCCAATTTTTCCTTCCATCTTTTCAGCAGATGCAAGAATCTCCTCAATCTGTTCCTTAGAAATATCTCTAATTGAAATAAAATCCATATTCACACCAGCAGGTTAAGAACTAGGCCCACCTTTTAGAGCTGTATACCCTACGATTTAAAAGACTTAGGATAATTTAAAATAAAATCTAATTTTTTATTAATTAGGAGAAAAATAAATCAGTACGCAGAACATATTAAAAACATGCGCTACCTGGACAAATGCTCTTTTAATTTTTCCGGACCCCTGTGTTTTTTTGTTCGCTCTGTTGCTTCCCCTTCTGCTGTTTTGTAAGTCCCTTCATACTTTCCAGTTGCACTGAATTTTCTATATCTACTTTCAATCACATTGTTTGATTTTCCAAAAAGCCGTACAGCTTCCAGAGTGCCTGTACCTTTAAGTTCAGATACATTCCCATAATTAACAATATAGCTTTTTTTACTCTCTTTGTCCTCTGCAAAAGCAAATGCGTGCAGGCCTTTTTTGGTTGAAACAGACAATACAGATACCTTAGAGAAATACCCGCTTTCCTCTAAAAAAGTAGCAATTACAGTATGTATTTGGGCACATACTCCAACGCTTATGCCTTTTTCTTTTGAGTATGCAACCCCCTTGCTCAGTATTGTTTTCAATGCACCGAATGATTTTTCCGGATCCAAATTGGAGGCAAATTCAGATTTTGAGGAGAATGGTTTATACCAACTATCCTTTATTTTTTCATCATAGTGGATATCAAACTCAGTCCCCATTAGGCTTGCTGCAAACAAATAATCTTCCTTTGTGGGTTTTTCCCCTGTTTTACTGAAAATTTTTTTGAAGTTTGAAGAGAATTCTTTTATTGTGGAAGACTCTCCCATATTTTTAAATAAAAGTTGAGCTAATACATTTCTTTTAACATCCTGCCCGTTTATTGATAGTTCGCTAAGTTGGAAATCCAAGGTCATCTCATTTA
>CAYYPF010000212.1:0-1744 GCA_964473475.1 Microcaldota archaeon
CCTTATGTATTGATCCCAATTGTCCTTCAAAGGCAAAATGGAGGGAAAAATATTCCAAGCTAACAAAAAAGTCAGCTTGAACTATGTTCAATCACCGCAAGTATTGAACAGCTAGAAAACATTGTTATGTTTTCTGGATTTAGAACCAGGAGATAAACTTAAAATACTATATAAGAATTAACTTAGTTGGTTCTAAATATGAAGCGAATAAACGAGATAGAGATAAAAAATAAAAAGGTCCTGTTGAGGGTAGATATAAACTCCCCAATAGAAAATGGAAAAATAATGAGCAGCCCAAGAATGACCAGGCATGCAGAAACAATAAAGCAACTGAGTGAGCGCGGTGCTGCAGTAATTGTGCTTGCACATCAGGGAAGAAAAGGAGATAAGGACTTTACTATTTTAGAGCAGCATGCAAGGCTTTTGGAAAAGATTATTGGAAAGAAAGTTAAGTTTGTACAGGATATCTGCGGACCTCGCGCAAAAGAAGCGATAATGAACCTAAAGGCAGGGGAAATACTTCTTCTGGATAATGTAAGAACTCTGGAAGATGAAACTAAAAAAACAGATGATTCTGCGATTGTAAAGGAACTTTCACCATTTGTTAATTGTTTTGTGTTGGATGCGCTTTCTGTTGCACATAGGGCGCATGCAAGTGTTGTTGGATTTATGAAAACTGTCCCAAGCTATGCTGGACCTGTACTTGCTGAAGAAATTGAAGCAGTAAATAAAGTTAAGACAAGTAAGAGCGTATCCTTTTTCTTTGGGGGAGCTAAGGTTGAGGACTCGTTTTTTGTACTTAAGAAATGGCTTGGAAATAAGAGAACAGATAAGATAATGATTGGAGGGCTTATTGCGTCATTATTCTTATATGCAAGCGGAAAGGAAGTTGGAAAAACTTATGAAACTTTAGTGCATAAGGACTTGCAGAAATACGAAAAAGAGGCACTAGAACTTTTGACACAGTTCCCGGAAAAGATTGTATTGCCGATAGATGTTGGGCTGAATATACATGGAAAACGAGTAGAATGCAATGTTGGAAAAATAAAAGAAGGAGAAATTTTTGATATTGGAGAAAAAACTATCAAGTTGTATAATGATATTATATATAAGGCTGAAATGGTTGTTGCAAACGGGCCTGCCGGGGTTTATGAGCTGGAGGAATTTTCAAAAGGAACACGGGAAATCCTGGAAGCAATGGCTAAAAGCAAGGCATTTTGTCTAGTTGGAGGAGGGCACTCTATTACAGCAATAGACAAATTCAAGATTCATAAGGAAAAATTAGGGTATGTGAGCTTATCTGGAAAGGCATTGATTGAATTTTTGTGCGGAGAGGAATTGCCTGGGATTGTTGGGCTTGGGTAGGTAATTAATATGGAGGGATATAAAGGCACATTCTACCTTGTAAGGCACGGAACTTCAGTTGCAAATGAGAGAAGAATTTATAGCTCAATAATTGAGCAGGATATGGGGCTTTCAGAACTTGGAAAAAAACAAGCACTGGGAATTGGAGAGTTCTTAGAAAATAAGGAAATTGAGAGCATATATTCAAGCCCATTCAAAAGAGCAATACAAACCTCAGAAGTAATTTCAAAAAAAACTGGGTGTGGAATAAAAATTACATATGCACTTAGGGAAATGAACTGCGGAAAATGGGAAGGGCATACAGAAATGCAAATCCAGGAGAAATTTAAGAATGCATGGAAAGGATGGCATTATGATCCACAGAATAATCCAATTCCAG
>CAYYPF010000213.1:0-1740 GCA_964473475.1 Microcaldota archaeon
GATGAAAGAACCTTACTTAATTTACTTGCTAAAGAGATTGAATTTTATCCAATATTTATGTCACTTATTGCTTTTTCCACTCCTTTTCAAACTTATGCCGAGGACCTTATTAGAGAAGCAAGGAGAATTGTTGATAGTAAACCAACGTAGCATAAAAATAAAAGCTCAAAAATGAAATCAATTAGTTTTTTATAGTTACTTAGCTAAAATATCTTTATTGGGCCCGTAGTATAACCTGGATAGTACTGGAGGCTTCGAATGCATTCTCCCAAATGCGGGAGTGACCTTCACATAAGGGTTCAAATCCCTTCGGGCCCGATTTTCAGTAGAAAATGGGCTGATATGAAATCTTTTTTGATTTCATAGTGAGGCCCGATTATATTTTTTAGATTTATTCCTTTCCCGATTAGTTTTTATTCCTTTCTTGAAATTATCTTCTTATGAAATTCAAATATATTATTCTATTATTCTTGTTAGTAGGTTTAGTTTTTCCAGCATGTGAAGCGCAATTCAATGAGAATGTAACGATACGCGCATTAGACGTATTAAACCGTCCAATTCCGAATGTTTCAATTTTAATTACCTACCAGGTTTCCCAATCAAGAGGTTATACAACCATTTCTCCAAAACTTACTAATTCAAATGGAATCTTCTCAACTATACTCCACAACATAGAAGAAGACGAGGGAGCAGTAGATTGCGATATTACTATTTCTGCAACCTATGACGGAAAAACTGAAACTGAAACTATAGTTGCAGGCTCACACCCAGTAATAATCGACCTTAAATTAGATGTTCATTATTTAACTGTTCGAGTAGTTGATCACAAAGGCAAGTCTCTTCAAGGAGCAAAAGTAGTTATAAATGATTTCGAGAAAATTACAGATGAAGTTGGCCGTGCAATCTTCCGCGTAGGAGAAGGCAGTGTAAATGTTATTGTTAACTACCAGGGAGGAGAACGATCAGAATATGTAGACGTAAGCCAGGATACAGAATATGAATTTTCTTATTTTACCTCTAATCTGAAACTAACTGTAAAAGACGATCAAGAAAATCCATTAGAAGCAATTGTATCTTTCGCAGGAGAACAGTATGAAACAGAAGCAGGTTCAGTAACTTTAGAAAATATTGGAACCTCCTTTCCTGTAATTACAATCATCTACGAAGGAAGGGAAAAAACTCCAGAAATTGACCTCTCAAAATTAGAAGATTATACAATAATTTTCGATACGCATGCACCAACAATTGAGAGTGTTTCAGTTGATTATAAGGACGGACTCCTAAAGTTTATTTTGATTATAAATGATAAGGGAAAATATGCGAGTGGAATAAGCCCTGAAGGAATTACCTTAGAATACTCTCTTGGTGCAGAATGGAAAAAAGCAAAAGTCTACTACAAATCATTTTCAACATACATTGCAGAAATTAGTGATGTGCCTGTCGGAAGTGTGGTAGTGTACAAACTTTCTATTGCAGATAAAGAAGGAATGACTGCAACCAAGGAAGGATCAGTTTCTGTTTTAGAAGAACAAGACGGAATCAATATTAGTGATGACGGAAATGGGAATTTAGGTGGAGAAGACGACGAAAATAAAGGCGGTTTTAATTGGATTACTCTCATTGGCGGATTAATAATTCTCGGAATTTTAGGCTATCTTGTTTGGACCAGATTCATAAAAAAACAGCAGGAAGTTTAATCCCCATGCCTATTTTTATAAAATGGGTATTTGCGGGTTTTTA
>CAYYPF010000214.1:0-1739 GCA_964473475.1 Microcaldota archaeon
TTGATTTAGATGCTGGGCTTTCCCAATCCTTTGAATATTTCTCCTCTAGCTCATGAGTAGAATACTTGGGAAATGGCCCTCTAATTAATGGAAGCTCCCTTCCAAGAATTTTAAGCTCCTTTCCATAAACATCTTTTATATATACAAATAACCTAGAGAGGAATCTTTCCATTAATTCAAATACCTCTTCTTTTTTTGCATCTGCAATTTCAAAATCTACCTGAGAGAATTCAAATAAATGTTTTCCACTTTCCCTTCTCATTGGATGTTCTAATCTAATGTTTGGAGAGATTATGAATATTTTCTTTAATCCTTCCTTAATTGCTAATTGTTTATGAAGAATCATAGACTGAGTAAGGCTTAATTTCTGCCCTAAATATTCAATTTCTCCAGTTTTAATTACTGTGCTGTTTGGATCTGGTCCCAGAGGATCTGTTATTGGTGAAAGTATCACAGGCATTAATTGTACAAATCCTTCACTGTGGAAGAAGTCTGTAGTATACCTCAGCACTCCGGAAGTTATCCTTGAATAGGCGATTCTTTTTTCTAAGTCCATTTTAATCACAAATACTTCTAAACTCAACCACTATTTATATCTTTTTCCTAAAAATTTGGAATAAGTTCAAAAAAACACAACTTTTTAAATCATTTGTTGTAAATTTTCCAACATATACACTTAAGGTGAGGAAATGGACGAGAAAGATTATGATATTCTTGAGGAACTTATGAGGGATGGAAAGGCAAGAATTCGAAGCATTGCAAAAAAGCTAGGCCTTCCAATGAGTACAGTTTATCATAGAATCCTAAGAATGGAAAAGGAAGGAAGTATAAAAAAATACTCAGCTATTCCAGATTATAGAAAAATTGGCCTTCCAGTGCTTACGTATATTTTTGTAACTGTGGACTATTCAAAAATAAAATCCCAAGAAACAGTAGCTAGAGAAATAAGAAAGATTCCAAATGTTCTTGAGGTAAATATGGTCAGTGGAGAAATAGACATAATCGTTAAGGCACGCGCAAAGGATGTTGATGATCTGGGAAAAACAGTTACTGAGAAGCTTAGAAACATTACCGGAGTAGATAAGACTGTTACTTCTGTAGTTATGAAGGAAATTGAGTAATCCTTATTTTATTTTTTTCGATTTTGAATAATCTGTACTGCATTTACTCTCTTTTCAGCAAAAGTGTCTGCAAATTCTTTACTAATTTTTAAGTCTAGTTCAATTAGTTTTTGGACCACTGGATTTTCTTTGTTTAGTTTGTAAAGTACTGTATTTCCAATTTTTCTACTTTTTTTTATTAGCTTGTAATCCTCAAGGGTCTGCCAAATATTGTATAAAGATGCGCGAGAAATCCCAGCATTCCTTGCAATCTCTGTTTTTGTATAATCAAATATGCTGTTTTCGATTAACACGTCTATAACTCGAATTAATGGTACATCCCCTAATAATTGAACGAATAAAGATTTTTCTTCTCCACCCATGTTCTCTCCATTTTAAGTACGAAGTAAATGTTTATAAATATATACATCGGATGTCTATTTTGGTGTACATCTGGATCCGGAACTGACCTCCCTGATTTTGTTTATAAAGCTGTTTTCATTCATTAATCCATGATCTTAGCTGAGGAAGATATTCTACCCTGGATCCTAGACAAATTTGCTCGTCATGGATGGTGGAATGAAAAACATACTAATTATGATAACGTCCCAAAAGGAGCACCACCACATATACGCAATA
>CAYYPF010000215.1:0-1709 GCA_964473475.1 Microcaldota archaeon
AGCCTGATTTTATTTTGTTTTTGTCTTTTTTATAAAAAGGGAGTTATTTTAATTTATTTCTTCTTTAATCAAACTATGCTTATTCAAATAAAGGAATCCTTATCTAAAGAAATAGGAAAACAGTGCGAGTTAGACAAAGAGAAAATATTCCAAACATTCTCTGTTCCTAAGGAGGAATTTGGAGATCTCTCTACAAATGTTGCATTCGTATTAGCTAAAGAAATGGGCAAAAACCCAATGGAAATCGCACAGCAACTAAAAGGTGCAATTGAAAAAAATAAATACGTAGAAAGAGTTGAAACTAAAGGACCTTATTTGAATATATTCTTGAATGGAAAATTTTACTCAGAAGCACTTAAGGAAATTCTTAAGAAAAAGGATAAGTTTGGAAAAGGAAAAAATACAAAGAAGAAAATGCTCCTGGAATTTTTCCATGCAAATACGCATAAGGGAGTGCATATAGGGCATATAAGAAATATTTCACTTGGGGAATCACTATCTAGAGTACTGGAATTTGCAGGAAATAAAGTAACTAGGGTAAATTATCAGGGAGATATTGGGCCTCATGTTGCTAAATGTTTGTGGGGATATTTGAATATATACAATGGAAAAGCACCTAAGGAGAAAAAAGGCATTTGGCTTGGAAAGGTTTATTCAGAAGCATCAAATAAAATTAAGGATAATGAAGAATTAGAAAAACAGGTTCAGGAAATTAATCTAAAAATTTATGCAGGAGATAAGGAATTAGGAAAGATTTGGAAGGAAACTAGAAACTGGTGCTTAGAGGATTTTGAAGGATTTTATAAGGAATTTGATGTGAAGTTTGATCATCTTTATTTTGAGAGCCAGACTGAGAAACCAGGAAAGGAATTAGTGCTTGAACTATTGGAAAAAGGAGTTGTGAAAAAAGACCAAGGAGCAGTAATCCTGGATTTCAAGGAAGAGGGAATGGGGGTATTTATTCTTCTTACAAAAGAAGGTTATCCTCTTTATTCTACAAAGGATTTAGGGCTTGCGAAAATGAAATTTGAGAAATATAAGGCAGACCAGAGCATACATGTAGTTGGAAAGGAACAAGAATTATATTTCAAGCAATTATTCAAAACATTTGAGAGAATTGGGCAAGCAGGTTATAAGGAATTTGAAAAAGCAGCTAAAATTTCCCATCATTTAATTTATGAATTAGTTATGCTTCCTGAAGGAAAGATGTCTTCCAGGGAAGGAACAATGGTTCTGTACGAAGATCTTAAGCAGAGATTACTGGAAAAGGTAAGGGAAGAAATACAAAAAAGGCATTCTGATTGGGAAGAGAGTATAATTGAAAAAACAGCAATGATAATTACTCTTTCAGCAATGAAATTTTCCATGGTTAGAAGGGAGCCTCATAAACAAATGATATTTGATTGGGAACAGGCACTTAGTTTAGAAGGGGATTCTGGACCGTATATTCAGTATGTGTATGTGAGGGTGAATGGGATTCTGGAAAAGAGTGAGAATAAGATTGGAACTTCTGAAATTGAATTTAATCCAGATGAGAAAAGATTAATTAAGAAACTAAGCTCATTCCCAGAGATTGTAAAAAAGAGTGCGGATTCCAGGATTACGCATAATCTTGCAGATTATTTATTGGAAGTTGCTGCTGATTTTAACAAATTTTACGCAAGTTCTCCAGTTCTAAAAGAAGAGGGAAAAATAAGGGAAACTAGATT
>CAYYPF010000216.1:0-1688 GCA_964473475.1 Microcaldota archaeon
TTTTTCGCCGTCAAAAAGCTTAACTCCCAGCCGTTTTGAATGTGATTCGCGGCCGAGCCGGGTTGAGCCAGCCGCTTTAGTATGAGCCATAATTTATTAATGTATCAGAATATTATTCAAAAGTCAATCAAGTACGTGATTTATGCCATTTTAGCATTGGTTTTTTCGATTGGCTTGGGAATAGGACTTTTGATTAATAATAACGAGCCATCACAAATTATTATTGATAAAAACATTAAAATCGGCCTGCCTGCGCAAACAGGATTACCGGACAGTAATAGTAGTCAAGTAACCAATGCGAACAATTATAAAATTTTAGGTAATTTCCTGGCTTCAATAAATGGCAAAGCGTATTATCCAAAAGATTGCGCGGCGGCAAATAGAATTAAAGAAGAAAACAGAATTTGGTTTAACACCAAAGAAGAAGCCGAAGCCCAGGGTTACAAGCCGGCGCAAAATTGCGCTCAATGATACATTGAGTTATTATTAAATCAATATGTTAAAGTGGTTAATCGGACTTTTAGCTTCCGTCTCAAGCGTCTTTACAAGCGGAGCAAATAAACCAAACGTGGCGCCGCCTTTAAACACGGCTATTATTGCTTATCAGGAAACTTATTACGCGCCGGTAGTGGCTGATCTGGGAAATTTCCCGCGCGCTAAAAGCTCAACAGCTGTTACCGACAATCAAGAAGTTGTCGTCAAAAAAGAAGTGAAGGTTACTCCGCCAGCGGCGCTGACTCCGATTCCGCCAGTAATGCCATTACCGCCTCCGGCTCCCGTATTACCTCCACAAGATCCATATTTAGCGATTCCCGAGCCAATAACATCTTGGCTTAGTATGAATTTAACTTTAACAGGCAACAGTAATGAGCCCGATAATCCTCGTGCTCTTCCTGAAATCACTTTTGACAGAGAATATTGGAGAATAGAAATTTTTGCCTAAATTTCAGGCTTTTAGAAAACCTGGTATATATTATTTTAAAGCATATTCTAAAGATCCGAGTAAATGGGAAATAAGTTTTGTCGTTTCACCAAAAATGGCCCAATAAGTAACCTTCTATTAGTGTAGTGGCGGGGAAGACGTAAATTAAAATTAATAATACGTCGGACAATATCCATTTTGCGACATACCTATAAATAATAAAAGACCGGGCGCTCCCCCGGTCTTTAAAAAATTTCATTTTGTTGGGCAAAAAAACTCGTTGATTTTATTTTCAATCGGACTCTTAATTGATTCGCTTACTTTATCGATAGTTTTAGAAACCAAATCTTTAGCATCATTAGTTATATTACTAATAAATCCCCGCTCAGGATTGTTAATTATGTCACTGCTTAATATTTGAGTGTTTTTATTATTAACGATTTGCGATTTAATTTCTCTAGCTTTATCTAAAATTAATTTTGGAATATCAATACCGCCCGGCACAGCTTCGCCGCCTTTAATAACAAAGGATTTTTCAGCTTTGACAACGAAATAGAGAAATAAAATCCCCAAAATTACTACTAAAATAGCTAATGTTTTCATAGGTAAATTATAACACAAATCTACCAAGATTATAACCGCATAAGATCTCTGGAGAGTTGATATGCGGATTTTTTACAAAAGATAATCAAAGGGATTAACCGAACCCCCTAGGGGCAATAACCCAAACCAGCGTTTTTCCACACTAAAGGTATTTGTTGAATAA
>CAYYPF010000217.1:0-1672 GCA_964473475.1 Microcaldota archaeon
ATAAGCTTCTATAGCAAATCCTATTACATTACCTACTGTCATTGTATCTATTCCCAGACGGTCACATAAATCATTCAAGTATATTACTTCTTCTAAGGATTTTAGACAATTTAAGCCACCTAACGCATATATTGTCTCATATTCAGGACCTGGTATAATAGATTTAGTATAAATATATATAACTTAGTATTTATACTTTTAAGATTTTCGACTTTCAAAAAATTTTGTTAAAATATATTAACAAGTTCTTTAAAATAACCTTGATATTTTTTAATCTGCGACATAGTCGCAGTATTTCAGCAGGAAAGACAGTTTTTTTTCTCCTTATGGGCCAGTTCTACTGATACCATTTGAAAAAGACCACTGCTTCCTGCGGTTTAGCCTGAAACATTTATTTAGGATACTATGGAGTCTCTAACGGGATTACCATTCATAATTCCAGGCTATGTTGGCTAAATCAAAAACAGGAAACTGCTGAATAATCTTATATTGATTGGAGGTCAATATGTTTTATCTCGGTATTGATGTTGCAAGTAGTTCTCACAAGTTCCTTGTTATCAATGAGCAGGGAGAAAAACTTTCTCACAGTTTTTCTCTGGACAATTCATCTGATGGTTTCAATTCCCTTATCACTAAATTAGAGAAATTTTCTGTCTCTAAAGAAAATTTGATCTGTGGACTTGAAGCAACGGGCAATTTCTGGGAAAACATCTATGAATTCCTGGCAACTAACGGGTTTAAGGTTGTTCTTCTTAATCCCTTCTACACCAATAGATTTCGTGATGCCCTCAGAAAAAAGGCAAAAACAGATGATATTGATGCACTCGTTATTTGCCAACTTCTGCGCACTGGTGAATACGGTAATTGCATCGTCCCAGATGAAATTATCCAAACTCTACGTGAATTCGTTAAAATTCGTTTTGAATTTATCAAAGACCAACAAAATTATAAACGCCAGGCTTTGGCTTTAATGTCTCTTATATTCCCTGAATTTAATAGAACTGCTGTTAAAAATCCTTTTGCTATCGCTTCTACTGCTATTCTAAAACAATTCCCGACTGCTAAGGACATTGCTATGACTAAACCTAAACATATTGAAAAAATTGTACGGCATATACAGGGTAACAATTTCAATACTGACGAAATTCAACAGCTTATTGATACCGCCAAAAGTTCTTGTTATTCCGGTAAAGCTCAATTGGCTCGCGGTTCTACTCTTAGAATGCTTCTGTCTCATATTGAAAATTTTGCCGCCGATATTCAAAAACTCAATGAACAAATTGAATCTATATTATCACCCCAGGAACCCGATGATTCTTTCCCGGGTGAAAATCTACTATCTATTGCTGGTGTAGGTAAAAAAACTCTTGCTGCTGTCCTTGCCGCTATCGGCAAAGACGGAGCCACTTTCTCCAGTGCCAAAGCCATTGTCGGTCATATCGGGTTCTATCCTCAAATCTATGAATCAGGGCAAACTCGTCGTGATAATAAAATATCAAAACGTGGACCAAGTTATCTTCGTTGGGCTATTTATATGGCTGCTGTTGCTTCTCTTAAGCATAATCCTGAAATGCGAACTCTTTATCATAAAAAAGTTTCTCAAGGAAAAACTGAAAAACAAGCTCTTATCTGTGTTGGCAAAAAACTTATTCAGATGATGCTTGCTATGCTT
>CAYYPF010000218.1:0-1658 GCA_964473475.1 Microcaldota archaeon
TTAATAATATTTGTCCAATTGAACCAGGAAAACCAGTTCCAGATGGTTTTGGAGCAGCATATACGAAATTACAAGAAGCTGAGGATGCTGCTGCAGGTGCATTCAAGGAACATCTAAAGGCAATGGGCACTGTAACTGATGATAAAAAACTACATACTCTTGCTGTATTTAGTGGAGCAGTTATAGCCCAGTTAAAAAGCGACCCAACTCCAACTATTACTTTGTTTAATCTAGGCGATAATCCAGAAGCAATGAAAGCATATATACATGTTGTATTATTACACGATCATGCACAATCAGATCGCTTAGAGCACATACGCGAAGAAGGAACTCTTAACCAAGTTTTTAACGCTGTTAAAGAGGATATTAAGAAAAATTGGGGAGAGGATCAGTCATTCATACAACAATCAAAAAAAGCTCTAGAAGGAGAACGCGCAGAACGCATAATTGTTCCTGCAATATGGGATGTGTCTATACCTGATCATGCTAAGATTGGGCTGCTTCTTTCTGCTCCTGATTCAATTTTAGATAAGCATATGAATCCAGTTTTAGATGAACATTTACGTATAGACCAAAAAGAACTATCAGCATTTAACACCCAGGTTAAAAAGTTTGGAGAAGCGTCTGAATCTGAAGTAATAAGCAGCGAGAGAAAACTTATTGAATCTGTCCCAACTTTTGTATTGGGTTCGGATAAGAAACAAGACGTCATTAAAGCACTTGAGGATAAATCAACAACTGCAGAATCAGAGGAGGCACTAAAAAGTCTTTATTCTGTTGGATTCGGTTTTCTTAACTCTTCTATGGTTTTAGGAATGTCTATCCAAGCAAGACATTCTGAAACAGATCAAATTGGAGAAGCATTAGGCGGAGAAAAGCCAAAGGAGGATGCAAAAACAGTTTTTATTATGCAAGGATTGGTTAATCATGATGAGCTTGCAGAAAAGAAGTATCGAGAACTAGGAAAAGAAGAGAAAAAGGAAGTATTTGAGCTTGCTAATGAAAATGAATTTTATTTGTTAAAACAAAGAATTTCTGATCTAGAATCTTTAAAGAGACGGACATCATCAGAGCCAGAAGAGGAAGGAAAGAGAAGCCGCAGAGCAGCTGATAAACCTAAGTGATTAAATTGTAATAACCTTGCATATATTTGTCATTAGAGTATCTCAGAAATATACTCTGTTGAATAATTCTATGTGGTTATACGTTTCTCTCCTTTCTTTTCTTCTTTGCTAATTCGTATACTGCCCTTTCAGGACTCATTTTGGCTGAAATTGAGGCTCCTGGTAAGGAACTCCAGAGCGATAATTATCACCAATTCCGATTTCGCATCCATGACAAATACAAAAAGTAATGCCTTCACCAGCAGCAAATAACCCTAACCCAGAAAAAAGACCAAGTCCTGGATGCCCTGATGCGCCTTCTTCTCCTTCTGCAATTCCGTTATAAGCACCAACACCAACAAGTACAGAACCGGTATCTCCTGCAACTGAACATATTAATCGTACGGTCCTTTTATCGTCTTCATCCCCGCGTGAAATAGATATAAGAGATTTCATTGTCGCACAACCAGAAGAAGCAGCCATGGAAAACAAAAGAGTACCTGCCCAGAACAACCTGGAAAATCTACCTGTTTTGAGTTTAAATTCTGGTTTTTT
>CAYYPF010000219.1:0-1646 GCA_964473475.1 Microcaldota archaeon
AGAGGATATTAAATTTATTATCTTGCTCTGGGAATACGTTATTCAGATATATTAGTTTTGACCTACCCCCCCCAATAAGTTCTCTATTGTGAGGAACCATTGAGGCGTAGGAAACTTTGGGTTCAAAAGCTGAATATGGAGTAATTTTTTTTCTTGCTATTCTAATTCTAGAAGGAATTCGAGTTATAAAAAAATAGATTCGTTTTAAAAAAGAATATATTTTATATGGCAACAGCAGCTTAAGTATCTTACGTAACATTTCTGATTAGATGGCATGTTTTTCCAACATAACTTTTAAATATCTCTTCGCTACATCTTGAATCGGTGTAACATTGATAACAGATTGGTAATATTTAAATCTTTCTGCTACTTGGTCAATTGCCACAAGGGCTCCTTCATTCGTACTGAACCCCACTCCCGCCTCTTTCACTAACTCTGGATGGCCCCCAGAATTTAAAAATACCGCTGGTAAACCACAAGATAAAGCCTCAAGAAGACTATTTGAACAGGGATCAGCAATACTTGCTGTAATATAAATATCGTGTTGGCGCAAAATTTGAGATAATTTTTTTGGTGAACAAACTGGTATAAGCTTTATACGTAAAAATCTTTCCTGTGTTCTACCAACGAATGTAAATTCATATTTATTCCAATTCAAACGTTCCTCAATCCATTTGTAAACTGGTCCGCCTTTCCTATGATTATCTGACCAACTTGTAGCAATCAGGCGTATTTTTCTCTTCCCATCAGGTGGAGCTAGTCTATTTTGTTTATTGAAAATAGTAGGATTAACCGCGTTAGATATAACTATGGGATTTCTAAAAACCATGCCCAACTCAAGATGTTTATGAAAAGAATAGTTAGACTGAAAAATCGTTACGTCAGCGATTTCATTATTTATTTTCCATATCTTTTTATCGGTTCCGTCATCATATCCTCTATATGTTCCTATAGGGCCATCAACCCTATGCACCAATCGAATATAGGAGTACTTTTTTTGGACCGTTCTGATTTTTTCAAAATCGAGATTAAAGGAATTAAATAAACATGCCTTTGTGTTCTTTCCAACCCAATTCACATCAACAGAATAACCTATCCTGTTAAATTCATTTCTAAGTGCGAGTAAAAACTGATTACCTCCCCCATATGGCGGTTTATGGAATTGATGATAAAATGAAATCAAAGAACCTTTGGAGAATAATTTTACAAGATTCATCTTTCAATATAGTTTTTAAAGAAATTATTCCAGAGCGGCAATTGTGAAAGCAATGAATTGTCCTCTGCAGTTTTTCTGGCATTGTTTAGAATATTTTGTATAGTTGCTTGATGACTCAAAACGTAATCAGACCAATAAACTAAGCCATCGACATCTTCCACCGGAACCACCCACCCATTTTTACCATGGCTTATTAAGTCTGCTGCCTGACCGACCATTGTACTAACCAACGGTATCCCTGAAGCCATAGATTCAAGAGCAGCTTTAGGCCCACCCTCTTCTCGAGAAGTTATAAGATATACATCAAGGGCATGAAAATAAGTATTTAGCTGAGAAATGTTTTTTAAAAAAGCATACGTATAAGGAATATTATTTTTTTCTAACCCCTTGCGCACATAGCCGCGAGCCGGCCCAGTAAGAAAAATATGAA
>CAYYPF010000220.1:0-1641 GCA_964473475.1 Microcaldota archaeon
AGAAAGATTTAAAAATAAAGTTGATTTTAAAATTATATGAGCCTAAAAGGAAGTGAGACGGAGAAAAATCTGTTAAAATCTTTTGCCGGTGAAAGCCAGGCAAGAAATAGATATACTTTTTTTGCTTCCGTTGCAAGAAAAGAGGGATACGAGCAGATTTGCGCAATCTTTTTAGAAACCGCAGAGAATGAAAGGGAACATGCTAAAGTATTCTTCAAATATCTTCAGGGAGGAGATGTAGAAATAACTGCTTCTTATCCTGCCGGAAGAATAGGAACAACCGAGGAAAATCTTCTTGCTGCGGCTAATGGAGAAAAAGAAGAATGGGGTATTCTTTATCCTGATTTTGAAAAAATTGCTTCGAAAGAGGGTTTTGAAGAGATTGCAGATTCTTTCAGAGAAATTGGGAAAGTTGAAGAGCAACACGAAAAAAGATACAGAAAATTACTGGAAAATATTAAATCTGGAAGTGTTTTTAAAAAGGATGAAGAAGTTGAGTGGAAATGCAGAAATTGCGGTTATGTTCATAAAGGGAAAGAGGCACCTAAACTTTGTCCTGCTTGCAAACACCCTCAAGCTTATTACGAACTTCTAGAAAAAAATTATTAAAATGAAGAAAGATATTTGGTTTAAAGCAAAGACCTATGGCTATGGATGGTATCCTTCAACTTGGAAAGGATGGAAGCGTATTCTGCTGGAAATGGCACCAGAACGCAATTGGAGATGTTGGAGAGACAATCGATCGGATTTTTAATAACTAAACATAGAAAAAATGATATCAAATAAAAAATCAGGATATTTTTCATAATGAAAGAACAAACAAAGGAAAAAATGAAGTTAATTTCGTCTAAAGATAGCCAAAGTAAGGAAGAAAAATTGGATGAAATAACAAACTGCATAAGTCAAAAAGATAGTTTGTACTATATTCATAATAAAGATTCTGAAAGATTTGAAAAAATTGCCCTAAAAGAAGGAAAGGGTACGATACCGATAATGACCTATGGAGATTATGTAATCTATTTGAAAGCAATTAGGTCTGACCTTCCAAATATTCCTTTATCTAAGTTTAATTACACTTCAGGAACATTTGAGAAAAAGTGGGGACCAGACCATAAAACAATTGTGCTTACGCCTAATCATTTAAGTGTTAGAAAAGTTGAGATAGAGATTCAGGACTAGATATCCATAGCATGAGACTACTACCAGATGCCCCCACGAGGATTTGAACCTCGGTTTTTTCCTCCGCAAGGAAATGTTCTATCCTGACTGAACGATGGAGGCAGATAATAAAAAAATAAATTTTGTACTATCCCGAAATAATGTTACCTCGTGGTTTTAAGTTGCTCATTGTTTTTATTCTTTTCTTTGTTTATCAAGGAAAGCTTGGTAAGGGGTTCTAAGCTTTCCATTCGTTAAGCTCATGTGCGGTTTCTTGTAATTGTAAAATTCAATAGCCTTATCCAAACTTCCTAACTCTTTCCAAAGCTTTTTTATCGTCTGTATTACCCTTTCAGCTTTTCCATTTGATTGCGGATGCTTAACTCTTGATTTTATGTGCTTTGAACCAATCTTTTTAATTTCGTCTGTGAATTGAATTTCAAATTGAGTTCCATGATCAGACATGACTTGCTTAGGAATTCC
>CAYYPF010000221.1:0-1590 GCA_964473475.1 Microcaldota archaeon
TTGTAGGCTATTGCAAAAAACAAAGCTATTCCCAGCGGAATAAACAAACTCAAGAATAAAGCTCCTGCTCCAAAGGGGCCATTAATTCCTCCATCTACCTGCTTAAAATCAAATATTTTTCCCTCTCCCAAAAAGCTCAAACCTATTTCGGAAAAAGAATAATCGCTCTTTAGTCCAAGAGCATCTGTAAGGGGGGTAAATTGAAAAATAAATGGAAGAAGACCAATGATAATAAGAGGTGCACAAATTAAGAAAGCACCAACATAGTGCTCATTACTTTTGTATCTATCATAGAACGGATTTTTTTCAAGAAGAGAAGATTCACCATGTCCTCCAGGCCTCAGAACCATTATTTTATCCGTCAAATAAAATGCAAGAAAAGGAAAAATAATAACATACAAAAGAAAAACATGGCTCCACTTAATCATTCCACCAAGCATTGCAGAAGCCATTGGAAGAAGAGCTATTCCTAAAACAGGAAGAACAACTGTGAACATGTATATATTTTGAAGAGGAGATTTAACTTCCTGAACAAATTTAAGCATCTTGTCATGAACCCCATCTAGAATAACCTGAAGAGCTTTTTCCAAAGTTGCAATTCTTCTTGAATTATCTGGCTCAAACAAACTTCCTTCGATAAGCTGAAAAGACTCTATGAAAAAAGGAGCATAATCTCTCCACGTTCCAAGATAATTATCCAGACTCTCTTTCATGGTTGAAAATTTTCCTATCTGAACATCATAAAATAATTTTTTAAAATCCAGGGATAGAGGAAGCTGTAAATTTTGAGAAGCAAATGCTATTGCCTTTTCTAGATTAGGAGTATGCCTCATATAAACAACTGTATATAAAATTGCAGGAACCATTTGGGAAGAAGCCTTGAGTCTCCATTTATTTGCCAATCTAACTGGATAATTACTTATAAAATAAAAAAGAAATAAAGCAGAAATTAAAATGAGTATGAACAAAGAAGCAGGAAATTGCCCAAAGATATCTCCTTTGATTAAAGCAAAAGAAATAGAGAATAAAAGTCCAAAGAGGAAAGTTATCAAAAATGCCATGAATCCAAGCCCGAAGGCTTGCCAAGGTGCTATATCTAGATGAGCAATTTCTATTTGTCTTTTTATTTTTTTCTCATCTTTTTCGGAAAGATTCAAACGGAATATACTCCCGAGACCATTGCACCATCTTTCATACTTCGAGAATTCAGGAGCCATTTCTTGCTTGAATTTGGAATACTCTCTGCTAAAATTGGAAGAAGGGTCTGAAGAAGCATCAAAAGAATTCATCTGCTGCTCTATTTTAGCCCCGTGTTTTTTAAAAATTTCCTCTATCCTTGGATCTGTTGGTCCTTTCATTCAAATTTCCCTCTTCTGAGAGACAAAGAAAAAAGAATTAATAAACATTGCTAAATAGTTTTCTTCTTCACTTCTTCATTCAACCATTTCTGCCATATGAGATTTCCATATTCAGAAGGAGATTCTCATCCGCAGAGAAACGAGGATTGCCAAAAATATTAAATTGTTTTCTTTTTTACTTCTTCATTCAACCATTTCTGCCATATGAGATTTCCATATTCAGAAGGAGATT
>CAYYPF010000222.1:0-1582 GCA_964473475.1 Microcaldota archaeon
ATACGTGCCAGTTATCACTACATCAACAAAATGAGATCAGAAACTTAGGTATTTACTGAACTTAAAAGTAAAATACTATCCATTGATGATTCTGTGGAAGTAATTCCTAAAAAGAAATATATTGCATTTAAAACCGAGAGAAATTTTATAGATGTTTTGCCACAAAAGAACAAAATAAAATTATGGTTAAATCTTAACATTGGAAAATTAAATGATCCCGACAAATTTGCGAGAGATGTTTCAAAAGTAGGTCATTGGGGTAACGGTGATTATGAAATACATTTATCCACTTCTGAAGAATTATCTTACTTATTGACTTTGATTAAACAGAGTTATGAGAAGAATTCATAGGAGGGATTTAACATGACAGAAGAACCTAAAAAAACAGAGCAAAAATCAGTTAAGATTAAAGAGGGTTATGATCAAAAAAGTTTTAAATATCCAGAAGCACCTCAGAGTCAAGCAAGACCTGCTGGAGCTGAAGTTAAACAACCTCCTGTAAAACAAAATAAAAAGTCTGAGTGAGATGATAGAAAATTTAGAATGGTTTGTACTACTTTTACCTGGTTTTTTTGTTTATATTACAGTAATCCGTTTTTTAGGGTCTGATGAAAAAAGAAATGGTTTAGAAACAGTTTTCTTTAGTTTAATTCTTTCAATTATAATCTCAACAATACTAACCATTATCGAACACTTTGGTTTGGTAACAATAAACATATTAGACTGGAGATTCGGTTTATGGATTATCGGAACCTATGTGTTATTAACTTTTTTACTATTATTATTTTTCAAGAAAATATTCCCTTGGGTAGAAAATAAGACTCAAATTTTTGATAAAGTTAAGTCTACAAGTAATGATATACTTTTTGATATCTTTAAAGAAGAATTAAATAATTCTGACCAACCAATTTGGTTACATGTTGTTACAAATGATGGCATCTCATTCACTGGAAATTTGGTTATGCGTGGTATAACAAAAGACAAAGTTGAGGCAATATGTATTGCGCAACCAAAAATAACAACTAAAAATGCACCTTATGATATATCCCCAAATAAGAGATTATTTATTTCTTTGAAAAATATAAAATATATGGGCATTATAAATTTGGATTATTCAGCTAAAAAATAAATACATCCAGTTTAACACCATTACCTCTTCTCACTCAATACATAATAAGCTCCCCTATATTCTCCTACTTTCTTAATATATTTGAATTTAATTAGTTCATTAATGTCTTTAAGTGCTATTGGCAAAGAAACCTCATTGATATTCGCGTATGTTTTTGACTTAATAGTCTTATTTTGTCTTAAATAATCTAAAGCGTTTATTTGTCTGGAATTTAAATCTTTTAACCCTTCCACAGGTTTGATATTTCCCTTAGCATTTCTAAGAGTTACAACAAAAAATCCCCCTTCAAAGTTAAACTCGGGATCTCTCAGCCCAGCTTTCCTCATCTCATTTCTCATCTGAGGAACACCCAAACCTAAGCCTTCTACATAATGACAATCTCTTAAGATACGATATGTTAAGGGATTACGTCTTACAGACCGCTTTCCAAAAAACTCTTTTGTCAATCCTTGT
>CAYYPF010000223.1:0-1503 GCA_964473475.1 Microcaldota archaeon
CTCTATCCTGTGGTAGGTTTTCGTGCCATATCCTATTTAGGACTTAGGCAATATGAATTTATTTAGTTGGAAGTGAACCCCATTAGTGAGACACTTTTTCCAATTTTAGAGTTTGTGGAAAACTCTGCTCAAAGGATTAAATTTTAAGGATGTCTCGGATAAATTTGTCAGGACTTCGACCTTTAAGCGCGCTGTGAATCCGCTGGCTGTTCCAATCTTTAACCTTTTTGCTAATAAGTGATCTTAATTCTTTAAAGGTTCTTGCTTCAAATAATTCGTCCCGGTATTCCTCTTTGAAATGTCCATTGCAAGATTCGGTAAAAGGATTATCCTTAGCTCCGTGGATTGAATAACTGATATTGATGCCATCTTTGAGCAGGATGCTCACATACTCATAACTCTTGAAAGGGGTTCCTTGGTCCTGATGGATAATGACTTTAGAGAGAGGAATTTTCTTTCGCCGGAGATACTTCTTGGCCTTCTGATAACCAGTCAAAGCATTCTTGGTGTCAGCATTAGGAGAAATGTTCCAGCCAACAATTCTCTTGGTAATATGGTCAGAGAAGGGAATGAATTGGAATGCTCCGGCTAAACATTTAATGGCAGTAAAGTCAGTGTAAATAACCTGGAAGGGTTTAATAAGGGAGAGTTTTCTAACCAGATTGGCATCTTCTTTAAGGTCTTTGAGAATTTTATCAATACCGCTAAGTTTAGGTTTCCTGTTCCTTCGCAAAAGCCCGAAATTCCAGATTTTAAGCAGTTTTTTAAGGAGTTTTGGATTGATAACGATGTTTTTCCCCTTTAACTCATCTCTAATCCGGCGATAACCATATTTAGGATGTTTTCTGATGATTGCCCTGATGGTTCTTTTTAGGAAACCGTACTTCTCAGTCAGAGAAATCACTTTCTTGTTTTGCCACCGGTAATAAGTGCTTCGAGGAATCTCTAAGATCTGACAGATTAACTTAACCGGGCCTTCTGGTTTGACGATCTGAACAAGATTTCTTTTCTGGTCTAGACCGAATTGGCATGCCCCAAGAATTTTTTTAAAAGCTGAATCTCAATGGTCTGCTGTCCAATGATCTTTTCCAACTCCTCTGCCCTTCTCGCTGAATTATCTTTCTTTGCCTTTTCATCAAAGATAGATGGTCCTTTCTCAAGGAATTGTTTCTTCCAGTTAATAAGGAGCTGAGGATGAATACTGTATTGACGAGCAACCTCGGTTTGGGCCCGCCCGCTCTTAATTGCCTCGAGAACGATTTGAAACTTTAATCGAGGGTTGAATCTGCGTTGTTTAGACATAGATTTATTTAAGGACTTTAAGATTATTTCCAATTTAACTGACAAATTTATCCTACCATATCTCTAACTTTGTTCTCAAGCAGATTTAACCTTAAAAATCTCTAAAAACAAACTCTGTCTATGTCTCATTTTTGGGGTTCATGTCCAAATCGGAAAGAGCACACAACTCGCTCATTGTTTTTCTATCCGATACATAACCAA